>DAOWOG010000017.1 GCA_030642185.1 Helicobacteraceae bacterium
AATAATTGCTATGACGGCAATCGGAAACATGAAGAACACTGATGCATCCGGAAACATCGGCAACGAAAAACGTACAAATGCATAAGTACCCATTTTAAGCAGTACAGCAGCAAGGATTACCGAACCGATAGTCGGCGCCTGACCGTGTGCATATGGAAGCCATGTATGAAATGGGAACATCGGCACTTTAATCGCAAATCCCATAAAAAATGCCACAAACAGCCATAACTGAATATTTACCGGCAGTACCAGACGATACCATTCAAGAATAGAAAAACTCCACTCTCCTGTTGCCTGATGATAGAAATGTGCCATAAACAGCATACCGACCAGCATCACTAACGATCCGGTAAATGTATAGAGAAAAAACTTGACTGATGCATAGATACGAAGCGCTCCACCCCATGCACCGATAATATAGAGCATCGGTACAAGAGACAGTTCCCAGAACAGATAGAAGATGATTGCATCAAGTGCGGCAAAAACACCTACCATTGTCATCTGCAGGAAGAGCAAGGTAATAATCAGATCTTTTATACGGCGTGTTTCTGTCAATGATGCGATACCGATCATTGTAAAGAATGCTGCCATAACAATAATAAACAGTGAGATACCGTCTACACCCAACAAATAGCTGATGCCAAAAGCCGGAATCAATGGAGCCTGCTCCATAAACTGCATACCGGAGATTGACGGATCATAAGCATACCAAAGTACCAGCGAGAGAGCAAACTCGACAACAGATACGGTAATACCGTAAGCACGTATACTCTCTTTCGATACAACAAAACCCAGTATCGCTGCCAAAGCAGGAAAGAAAATCAGAATCGATAATATATTGTCAAACATCTATATAGCTCCTAAATCAGAGAGTGCTTGCTGCACCGTATCTGAAGTTCCAAATGAAAAAGCAGCGGCAAGTGTCAGCAAAATGAGCAAACCAATCACCATCCAGCGTAACATTGACGAGAGATTGCCATCTTGCATGTGACGTGTTTTCTCACCCGTACCGTATATTGTATTGGCAATTCCGTCAACCGATGCATCCACTATTTTCATATCGACTTCTTTCCAGAGTACGCGTGAAAGTTCTCTATAAGGTTTTGTGAAAAACTCTTCATAAAACTGGGGAATAAAGTATTGATTAATGAGAACCTTATAACATGGTCTTTCTTCCCACTTTTTACTGAGCGGTCCGTTTTTATACAGCATAATAGCAGTTATGATACCGCCAAGTGCAATCATCGAAGTTACAATAATCAGGATCATCTCAACATGATGTGTATGAAATTCAAAGTTTGGAAGCAAATGAGTAATAAAGTGAACAAACTCATGCTCAAACCAACCGGCGATAACAGCCAGTACAGCCAGCGGGCTCATCGCCCATAGCACATATTTATAGGCTTCATGAGGATGAAAGCCAAGTGCTTCATGACGTTTTTCTCCGAAGAAAGCAAGCATAATCAAACGGAATGAATAAAATGCGGTCAGACCCGCAGTCACCCATAATGTTCCCCATAAAATATAGTGATCACCGCTGAATGCTACTTCCAGGATCTTGTCTTTTGAAAAGAAACCTGCCAACGGATAAATACCTGCCAATGCAACCGATGCAAGTGTCATCATTACCATCGTCCATTTCATAGCATGACGAAGCCCACCCATTTTAACAGGATCCAGCTCATCATCCATGGCGTGCATCACGTTACCTGCACCAAGGAAAAGCAGGGCTTTAAAGAATGCGTGTGCCATGAGGTGAAACAGTGCCACCCAATACGCACCCAGTCCCGCTGCCACAAACATATAGCCCAACTGTGAAAGTGTTGAGTAAGCAATAATACGTTTCATATCGCGATTAACCAGTGCCATGGTCGCAGCAAAAATCGCGACAAATGCACCCAGACTGGCGATCATATATCCGACATCCGGTATCAAATCATAGATAGGGTTTGCGCGTATTACAAGATATACACCTGCCGTTACCATCGTGGCAGCATGGATCAAGGCAGAAACCGGTGTCGGACCTTCCATTGCATCGGCGAGCCACGTATGCAGCGGGAATTGCGCTGATTTACCCATTGCACCAACAAATAAGAAGATACCGATCATCGTCACCGTATCGATATCAAGATATGGAACTTCAGCAAAAACCTTGTCATACTGAAGCGAACCGGTATTCCAATAGATAAGGAAAATACCGATCAGCATTCCAAGGTCAGCAATACGATTCATAATAAACGCTTCGTTCGCTGCCCAGGTCGCTGTCTCTTTATGATACCAGAAACCGATCAGCAGCCATGAGCAGAGACCAACACCTTCCCAACCGATAAACAGACCTGCGAAGTTATCACTCATCACAAGAACCATCATCGAGAATACGAAAGCTGAAAGGTAGGAAAAGAATCGGTTAAATCCTTTATCATGATCCATATAGCCAATGGCGTAGACATGAACTACCGTTGATACAGTCGTTACGACAATCATCATCGTAGCGCTGACTTCATCAACAACAAAGCCAAACGGTATATACAGATTACCTGTCGCCATCCATGTCATCATTTCAACATGTATAACTTCCCCTCCGCTGAGGAGGTAAGAAAACAAAATCACACTGCTGACAAACGAAGTAAAAAGAAGGCCGGATGTGATTAGTCCTGTCCAGAGTGTCTTTGGGCTTGCACCAAACAACGCAGCGAACAGTGATCCAGCCAACGGTGCAAAGAGTGCCAAATATAAATACATTTCCATCATATTATCCTCGCATCGATGTCATTGCATCGAGATCAATATTATTGGTACGTTTGAACCAGATGATCAACAAGCCAAGACCAACGGCCACTTCTGATGCCGCAATAGCGATCACAAAAAATGCGAACATCTGTCCTGTCAAATCACCGTAATAGTGCGATATAGCTGCAAAGGCTATATTTACGGAATTGAGTAAAATCTCTGTCGCAAAAAAGAGCATCAACAGATTTTTACGACGCATTACTCCGATCAAGCCGATTGCAAAAAGCAGTGTCGATAGAATCAGATAGTGGTTTAAAGTAATTTCCATCATAAGACAGCCTTTTTATCAGATTCCTGCATGCTCTGAATCTCTTCTTCACTCATCTGTGTCAGGGATCGATCCATTTTCTTTCCTGCAAGTACAATTCCCGATATCATCGCAACCAAAAGCATGACAGCTGCTACTTCAAACGGTACAAGGTACTTGGTGAAAAGGATCATACCTACTTCCTGAGTATTTCCTACATTTTCGTGCATCGGGTAGATGGCTGAAATATGTTCTGATGCGATCGGTGTAACAAAAATCACAACGACCATCAATGCTGCCAATCCGCTTAGACCAAATACGATCATAGATGAACTGTTTTTCTCTTTGAGTTCGCGTGTCGTGTCAAAGAACATCATACCAAATGCGTACAAGGCCATAACCGCACCGGTGTAAACGATAATTTGTACCGCTCCTAAAAAATCTGCACCCAGCAGGAAGAAAAATGCTGAGATAAAGATCATACCTGCTGCCAACGATGTCAATGCATAAAGTGCCTGACTGGTCAAGACTGTAATGCTAAACATGGCAACCGTTAAAAAAGCGAACAGATAAAATGCTATTGCTTCAAACATACCTACTCCTTAATAAGCCAGAGGTGTCTTTTGGACACGCTCATCTTCATGTGGTGTAATTGCACCAAAACCTGGATACTCTTTTTGTGCTCCGGCCTTCATGACATCTATCGGTGTCAACATATCTTCAAACGTCACATAATGTGCACGCTGTTCTGATGTGTTTTCATATCGAGGTCCATGAACGATCGCCAATTCCGGACAAACTTCTGCACAATAACCGCAGAAAATACAACGTCCGAGGTTAATACTGTATTCGCCTACTTCTTTTCGGCTATTTTCGTCATATCTTGTATCCATACGAATACAATCAGAGATACAGATTTTTTCACATAATCCGCATCCGATACAGCGTTCTGTATCTGATTCCCACAAACGAAGCATTTCATGCACTGCACGATAACGCGGCCCGATAGGCAACTTCTCTTTCGGATACTGTACCGTATGGATATCAAACTTGATCATCTCACGCATTACTACCCACAGACCTACAAAAAGCTCACCTTTAAATGTACGATCAACTGCACGTTTAAATTTACCCCAACCTGTTGTCGGATAATCAGCTATATCAACCTGATAGTAGTTTTGCTCACCTACATTTCTGTCTTTAAATTGTTCTAAACTCATCATCACCCCTTAAAACATCATCACTATACCGGTGATCACAATATTGAGCACGGCTATCGGCATAAGGACTTTCCAACATAACCACATCAACTGATCCGGTCTGACATCCGGCCACGCAGCACGTGTCCATAGGAAAAAGAAGAAGAAAAATGCAACTTTCCCCAACAGTGCAAATGCACCTAGTACTGTGCCGTCACCAAAACCGCCCAGAAAGATAATCGCCATCACAAATGAGATAAAAAACATATTTGCATACTCACCGATGAAGAACAGACCCCATCGCATTCCCGAATATTCTGTACCAAAACCATCAATAATCTCATGATCATTCGCAATCAGGTGAAATGGCGTACGCCCGGTTTCTGCAAATGCTGCGATCCAAAACAGGATAAATGCAACAGGCTGTGACCATATGATCCACTCACCAATACCGCCGGCCTGATAATTGTTAAAATCGATAAGCGAAAGTGAACCTACCATCATCATCGGTGCCAAAAGCGATAATCCGGTGACAACCTCATATGAGATAAATACTGCTGCACCCCTTGCTGCCGAAATGAGCGAATACTTATTGTTTGACGCCATACCGCCTAGCAGAGGACCATACAGGCCAATAGCCATCACACCGAGTATATATAAGATACCGACATTGATATCAGCTACAATCGGATGAACCGTATAACCGAACAGTGTAAATTCCGGTAAAAACGGAATTGCGGCAGCAGCCATAAACGCGGTTGCGGCGGTAATAACCGGAGCAATCTTAAAAATCGGTCCTACGACACCTGCCGGAACAATATCTTCTTTTGTAAAAAGTTTGACACCATCCGCTGCAATCTGAAGCAATCCATACGGACCGACATGCATCGGCCCAAGTCTACGCTGCATAAATGCCAGAACTTTACGTTCAAAATAGGTACCAAAACCAGCCAATGCGGAAAACACTAATAAAATAACAACGATTTTTATAATCGTTTCAATAATAAATGCTGTATCCATTGATTACACCTTTGTGATTGAAGCTGAACTGAAGCGATAACCGCTAAAGAGCGTCTCAGATTGAATTTGTTTGTCGAATGTCGGCAGACATACAATGTCACCTTCAATTTTGTTATCGCTGATGACATTGACAAGCACTTCACCGTTTTCTGTTTGAACACGCACACGATCCCCCTCATTAAGTTCTCCGGCTTCCAACTGTACTTCACTGACATATAAACCGCCGTCTGCATGAAGTTGATGCGCTTTGTTGGTAAACGGTGTGAACTGACGTACAGGATTGACCAAATAGACAATCTGCCCATCAATCTTCAACGTATCGTCGATTGGATCGATTGTCTCATCCTTTTTGGTCCGCACTGCAGAAGCATGCAGTTGATATCCGCGTACTTCTTCACCTGCGTTGGTGTAGTAGTTCGGAAGATCATCGAATTTTTCTTCTTTAAATCCGCGGGCAACAGGAAGCTGCACTGTATAATCAATCGTATATGCTGTTTCCAATCCTAATGCATTGGCAATATCATTGAGCACATATCCGCCGTATCCGACTGCTACATTGGTCGGATTGACACGTTTGTTGATACTGGTTAATGTACCTTCCTGCTGATTCATCGCAGGCATGTCCAGGTCACCATCACCCAAGGCAGACAATACGAAGTCGCCTTGTGCGTTATAACCGATGCTCTTCTCACCCGCTGTTTCATCGAGGTCACAAATCAGACTTACACCCAATGTATTGGCAAGTGCCGGAATCATCACCAGCTCAAAGGCCGAATATTTTTCGATCATACCGACCAGACGCGCAAGGTTTCGAGCATTTGGATGCGTATATAGATCCGGACCCACTATCAGAGAAAATGTCTCTTTTTTCTTCAAAAGTTTTTCAAGAGCTTCTTCAAAATTATCCGGCGCACCGACAATCTGAAGCAGACGGTTGTCATCTACCTGAATCTCTTTTTCTACTTTTTTAGGAACCATTTTAGTCTTCTCTTCTTCGACCTCTTCCTCTTCACCCGTCTCTTTATTGACCTTTTTCACTTTCACTTTTTCGACCACTTTCTCTTTAATGGTCTCTGTTACAGTGATCGTTTTCTCTGAGTGAAATGATGCCAGGTAATCAACAACATCACCCGGCAGTGCCTCTTTATCTCCAAACAGATCTAACAAAAGATACAGTACTGCTTCTTCCTGAAGCGGTGCATGGTTGATGCTCAGTACATTTTTACCCATACCGTTAATGACCGGATCAGGCATCGGATGAAAATAGAGTGCTGCTCCTTTCATCTGTACGGCATTATTCATAGCATAGCGTGCATTTGGATTGTCTGATTTGAGCGCCGAACCGACAGAAACGACGAAGTCTGTTTTATGCACTTTTTCCAGATCAGACCCATATAAAGATGTTCGGCTGATATCTGCATAACTTTTCATGAAAGTTTTAAAGTTAAGTGCTTCATCATTGATCAGTTTATAGCCGTATTTCTCTTTCAGTTTTTGAAGAACAAGTGCTTCTTCATTGGTAATTGTTGATGTAAAATTAATTGTATCTGCATCTTTAAATGCATTTACAGCAGAATTGAAAGCTGTTTCATCTTTACTGACATCAGCGTTTTGATAATCATATCCGTATCGTCCTGCCCCGCAGAGTGATACATAGTTCCACTCGTTGCTGACACGATATATCTTTTCGTCAGCATTTTCTACACTGGTATGCTTCGTATCGTAAGAAATTTGACATCCGGCACTACAGTGTCCGCATGTTGCAGGGATCTGTTTATGTTCCCAGGCATTCGAAGTGTACATATAATCGGTATCGACCAGTGCGCCAACAGGACAAACGGCAGCACATTCACCACAACTGGTACAATCAAGCATTTCTTTGCCACTTGTTAAACCAATGACTGATTTATTCAGCTTGTTCCACATAGAGTAGGCATCTTTAGGCATACTCTCTTTGAATGCTCCATCAATCGCATCAGCGCCGCGCGGTACTGTTTTAAGCGAATTATCACCGATCATATCTTTACAGACAGTCACACAACGTTCACATACGATACAAAGACCCGGATCATAATGGATATGTCCCCAGTCGACTGAAGAACGCTCTACATCTTTGATGGCATAGCTTTGTGAATCAACACCTATTTCCAGTGTATAGTTTTGGAGTTCACACTCACCTGATTGATCACAGACTCCGCACTGAAGCGGGTGGTTCACATCGTAAACCTCCATAATCGCACGTTTTTCATCTTCGATATTATCTGTTGATGTCGTGATATTCATGCCCTCTTTGGCTTTGGCATTACAGGCATATACCTGCTTGCCGTCAGCCTCAACCAGACAAATACGACACGCCAAAGTAGGACTGCATCGTGTCAAGTAACAGATAGCCGGTATAAAGATATCATTTGCACGGGCAGCATTTAAAATAAACTCGCCCTCTTGTGTCTTTATCTCTTTTCCGTCTATGTTAATGGTTATTTCACTCATAACTTAACTACCCACTCTCATAATTTTTGCTTTTTCAAAACGATATGTTCCGCTTACCATATTAATTCCCTGATCAAATATTGGATTGAGCGCTATGGTCCCTTTAAGTGTATCATCCAGCTTAAAGGTACGACGCATTTTAATACCGGAAAGCTGCATATCGATCTCATCACCGTCACTCAGTTTTGCAGCCGCTGCAAACTGTGCCGAACCGCGAAGCGCTGTATCTTTCTCAAGCTGCGTTGATATTGCGGTAGAAGCATTAAACTGAAGTACCGGATCACAATGATAGATCACCGTACCGTTAAACTCAGGAAGATCAGCAACCGTTTCCAGCGCTCCGGAAACATTGACATCAATATCATCCAGCATATATCCGCGATTATCTTCACCCAAAGCACCGTAAAAATTTTCAAGTGCATCAAATTCAACATTTTTGAATCCGCCTGAGAGCGGAAGCTCTGCTGTATAATCTATGGTATTTTCTGCCTTCACACCTAAACGATTAGCGAGATCATTGAGGGTATATCCTTTAAATTCAACAGCGACATTCGTCGGAAGCAGATGATTATCGATAGAGACAAAGGTGCCTTCTTGCTGATTCAACGCACCCAGATCCAAGTCTCCACCACTGCTGCTCAGGATAAAATCTCCATTTGCATTGTAACCGACAACATTAGTAATTTCTTCATCAGCATCAAGATCACACACTAACGATACTCCTGCTGTGTTGACCTCACGAGGTACAACAACCACAGAAAAATCACTCCATTTTTCAATCGTTGCAGCCAGTTTGGCAATATTTTCTGCGCGCTCATGTGCAAGCAGATCATTTCCAATCACCAATGTTTTCTTCTGTGCCCGACGAAATGATTTAACAATCTGCTCAAACTCTTCGTCACCTACATTGGACTCAGCACTGAGGTAACCCTCATCTAAAGCATCAAAAAAGGCTCTTTCATTTTTACCCAGATCGGCCTCTGAAAGCAGTGAAGATGCCAGCATCGCCATGACACCTTCTTCTGTTCCAACCTCATGTTTTACAAATTGTGTAATCGTATTTTGCATCAAAACATCTTCAAGCGGATGCATATAGACGATTTTCGCTCCATTGTGTCGCGCTGCTGTTGTCAAAGCATAACGGACAGCAGGATTATCGCTACTGATTCGTGAACCGATAACGATCACTGCATCACTCTGCCTGATGGCATCCAATGTACCGCTTGCGTGACGTTTTCCGCTTATGCTGCTGTAAGCATTCATAAATGTTTGATAACTGCGGGCATCTTCATTAAAGAGCTTAATGCCCAACTTCTTTTTCAAACGTTGCAGTATTAACGACTCTTCATTGGTAATCATCGATGAAAAACGTATTGCTTTTGTATTTTTTAGTGCATCAAGTGCATTTTCAAAAGCAGTTTCATCTTTTTGAGCACTATTATCATAGTCAAACCCAAAACGTCCGGCACCGCAGAGCGTGTCGTATTCGAAGTTGTTGGTCACACGGAATATTTTTTCTTCACCAAGACTCAAAGCCCCTGCTGTTTTGACTTCATATTCCATCGAACAGCCGCCTGAGCAGTGCGCACAGGTAGCCGGAATACGTTCAAGCTCCCACGCATTGGCACTGTATTGAAAGTCTGAACTTACCAGTGCACCCACCGGACAGACTGCGATACACTCACCGCAAAATGTACAATCAAGCGTATCGCTTCCTTTTGGAATAACCTTGGAACTGTATCCGCCAAACTGCAGATCAATGGCATCATCACCGATCACTTCATTACAGACATGAACACATTTTTCGCACAATATACAGAGGCTCGGATCGTAGTTGATCAATCCCCACTGCTCAATCTTGCGAGACTGATCCCTGGCGGTAAAGTTTTGGGTACCTATATTGAATTCCAAAGTCATATTTTGCAGATCACAGGCACCGGATTTGTCACACACTCCACATTCAAGAGGGTGATTGACATCATAAAGACGCATAATATTCGTACGTTCTTCATTTAAACGCTCGGAATCCGTGATAATTGCGATATCTTCCGTCGGCGGCGTGTTACAGCTTAAAACAAATCCGTCGACCCCTTCAGCCTCAACTGAACAGAGTCGGCATGAGGCACATGCTGTCGTCTTCTCCAGATAACACATTGTCGGAATATAGATTCCTTCACGGCGAGCTACGTTTAAAATAGTTTCACCACGTTTCGCACTTACCCGGCGG
>DAOWOG010000173.1 GCA_030642185.1 Helicobacteraceae bacterium
CATATGGCAAGACAATGACGAGGTGGCATCGCAGACGTTTCGTTGGAGTGAGGCGATAGAGTACTGCGAAAATCTCGAGTTCCCGTCAGGATCAGGAGTGGATGACTGGCGATTGCCGATCGAAGCAGGACGAACCCTGCAATGTATATGAATAATGATGATAATATTGATAATGATAATGGTTTTGATAATGTCAGGTCGTACTATTACTGGTCGTCTACTACTCACGCAAGTGATGAGTTGTATGCCTGGGTCGTCGATTTCCCCGGTGGCTACTACGAAGGGAACCGTAAGACTGCTAGTGTTAACGTGCGGTGTGTGCGTAACGGGCAGTTTGCCGATGCAGATGTAGCGGAATATCACCGGGCTATTTGGGATTCTGATCCGTCCAAAAACGCGGTGATCGGTTTTTCGCCAAAAACCTCGAGCACGCGGTTTTTCGTTAGGTATGGATTTTCTACGGACGAATCGACATGGCAGGGCAAAGAAGCATCTTTAAGTGTTTTTGATGATCCTTTAGCTCCACTGAATAGCTACTTCGTTCGCCTAAAAGGTTTACTTGCAGATTCTGCGGTTTATTATAAGGTTTGCAGCAGCACAGATGGGACTACTGTGAGCTGCGGACAACGTTTCTGGTTTAAGACGGCACCGGGTGTTGGTAATACAGAGCCTTTTATCGTCATCGCCGGTGGGAACTCCAGAACGAACAGGGATATACGCCGTAAAGGCAATGCTCTGGTTGCAAAAATCCGTCCCCTGTTTATCATGCACGGAGGTGATTATACAGATTCTAACAATGCTTGGGAGATGAAAGAGTTTCTGGAAGACTGGGAATTGACATTTTCCGATGATACTGACATTGGCTACAAACGCATCTATCCGCTTGTTCCGACACTTGGCAACCATGAATCCAAGATTCCCTATCGTATTAATGGTGATCTTAGTACTGATAATGATAACTTCAAAACGCTTTGCCAAGTATTTGGTGTTGACTATGATCCGTTAGATGGCGACTGTTCTGCAAGAGATACTTATGGTGCATTCAATGTATCAGATCTGTTGCGTGTTTATACTCTGAATAGCGAGTTTAGTAGGCCTGGTTGGAGTAGTGCACCAGGTAGTGCAGCATACAACATGAATGTCGATTTGAGTGATGATCTTAACTCAAATACTGCCACATGGCAGTTTGCCCAGTATCATCAGCCCATGTTTCCCCACAACACGGGTAAAGATGAAAACCCGGTGTTGTTTAACTGGTGGGCGCATAATTTTTATGATTACGGCATGAACCTGGTATTCGAGTCCGACGCTCATTTGGCCAAGTTGACTAAGCCACTTAAACCTATCATAGACTTTTCAGATGATTTTTCTTTAGATACAGTTACGCCTGAAAATTACACTCTTGGGGGTGAAGGCAGTTGTACCTGGGACGGAGTTGGCAAACGTGTCGAAGTGCTAAACGGATATAGTACCATTGTGGAATTTTCCAAGTCTGGCCTTTTGCAAGCAGATAAACATACTTTCAGTATTGATTTTAATCCAACTGAGCACAATAATAATAGTGACGGCTCTTTTAGTTTACGTCTTTTGGCTGTTAATGATACAGATGATGAGAAATACCAGTACCATATTTTTAACTACCTAGATGGTTCTGTTAAAATAGGTGGAATAAGAAAATACGTTTATGATGAAAATAAGCCGCTTGATAAGAGAAATAAGCCAGTTGAGGAGAAATTATTTAAGCTTGAAAACCAATTGGAATTAAATAAGAATTACACTATAGCTATTGCATTTCGTCCTGATAAAATAGTGGTTCATGCTTTTGGTGAGACATTGGTGTTGAAAGCTGACAGCACTTCCCTCAAAATCGATTCATTTAAAGTTAAAATAAAATATCTGGACGCATATTTTGATAATATTTATTATTCTAAAGGTTTTGAAGAAAATATTGACGGCGGTACAGTGTACGCCGGTGAAGGCAGCTGGGGTGCGCCCTTGCGTCCGGCCGATGATAACAAAGATTGGACGATTGCTTCGAAAAGGATCGCTCAGTTCAAAGTCATTACCGTTTCCCAGAATAGTGTTCTCGTAAGAACGGCGCAGTTTGACGAAAATGCCGATACCCTTACGCGGCAAGAGCGCATCGGTGATTCGACCAAGCTGCCGGGAAATGTGCAGTGGTGGGATGCAAGCGATCGTATTGGTAGCGATAGTATTGGTAAGGTGCTTACGCTTGTAAAAAGTAATGAAGGGCGTTCAGTAATCTACCTAGTTGCAATAGATGATACTGCAACAACTGCGGTTAATACTTTTGTTGATATTGATGTTCTAGCCAATGACAGAGATCATGACGGTACAAGTGTAAAAATTAAGAAAAACGCAGACAATGGAACCACCTTGGTCAATGCCAGCGGAGTGGTTACTTATACACCAAGGCAATATTTTTACGGTGTGGACACTTTTACCTATACTGTTGAGGATACGGAAGGTGTAACTTCCAATGTGGCTACGGTGACAGTTACGGTTTTGGATGGTGGAAGCGGTGGCGGCGGCGGTGATTTTGGTGTAGTTTTTTATGATCATTTTCATACAGACAACACTCCAGAGTACGATGTAGACGTTCAAGGCGGAATAGGCAATTTGGCCTGGGACAGTGAGGGAAAACGTCTCGAGGTTCTGACGGAAGATGATGTCAGGTTAACATTTTCAAAAGATCTGTCCCCGACAGATACCGCCAGGGAACTCCGCACTGCTCTGCCGCCAAAAGAAGAAGGAACGTTCTTTATTGATTTTCTGCCTGTACAGATACATCCAAGCGGTGGAGTCATGAAATTACGCCTTATGCAGGATGCACAGACCTACTATGAAATTGTCAATACGGATGGCTATGGAGCGGGAAGACTCAGCAAATTTGTCAATGGAGTGAAGGTTGACAATGCACTGTTTCAGAATCAATATGCGCAAGGCATCGATTATACGATCGTCGTCAATTTCAGCCCTTCTGAGACAACGGTGCAGGCTTTTGGCGAAACATTGACGATCAACAGCAATAGTGATGCTATCACCGTTCGAGCCTTTTCTGTTGAGGCCATACAGCAGGATGCCTATTTCGATAACATTGTCTATATAGTTGCAGGCAACAAACCGCCTGTTGCAGCAGATGACAATGCAGTGACTGCGGTTGATACGCCTGTCGCTATTGATGTCCTGGCCAACGACAGCGATCCGGACGGTACGCTGGATGTTACAAGTGTAAAAATAAAGACAGACGCAGTCCATGGGACCACCTCGGTCAATTCCGATGGCGTTGTTACCTATACCTCTGCTGCAGGCTTTAGCGGTTCGGACTCTTTTACCTATACCGTTGATGATACACAAGGGGAAACTTCCAATGTGGCTACGGTGACGGTGACGGTTGGTGAAGATTTTTATGATTATTTCACAACAGACAGCACACCGGACTATAATGTAGCGGTCAGCGGCGGAGAGGGAAGTTTCAGCTGGGATAGTGAGAGAGAACGTGCCTGTGTTGATATCGATGACAATATCAAGTTGATGTTCGCTCATGATCTCTCTGCATCTGAAGAGGGAAGTTTCAGTATCGATGTTCTTCCTTACGAGAAGTATCCAAGCGGCGGTAGAGTTATCGTCAGACTGATCGAGGATGAACAGAACTATTATAAAATAGAAAACACGGACGGCTACGGTCCAAAAATAATCAGCAAATATGTCAATGGGGTTTTGGTTGACACTGCTGCTTTTAACAGCGAATATGGACAGAAAGATCAGAACAGTGAAGATTACTACCATATAAGCGTCAATTTTAGCCCATCAGGAACAACGGTGCAGGCTTTCGGCGAAACCTTGAGTATGCCATAGCAACAGCAGCGCCATTCTGGTCAGCTCTTTCTCGGTTAAAGTGATACAGCAGGATGCCTGTTTCGATAATATTGAGTACAGTATCCCCGGTGAATAATCAATAGGATTTCAACCGGTGCAGGCACCGGTTGTTACGACACGCAGTATTTATGAGATGGTGATTTTTGAGGATGATTAAGAGCTATTATAGCTCGAAATCATAAAGTAGCCTCATCCCCATTTTATTATCAGAATAGAAATATAATCTAAAAGATTTCCCCGACCATTGGGTCGAATGTTTTAAAAATAAGAAATCTGTTTAAAATACTCCGTTTTTGAGTTTACAAGAAAATTTAGCGTTCAGCTAAAAGGCTTGCCTCGTGAGTTTTTTATTCGCTTACATTTTTCCCTTTTTCATCTAATTCTAGGGGCATGGCAGTGCCAATGCTACGATAGTAGCGAGGCTCTGGGTGGGTGGGCTCTAGCGAAGCGAAGAGACCACCTGCACAAAGCCATGCCCTTAAGAGGCAACTTAAATACCTCACTTCTTCCATATAGGCTCTGATC
>DAOWOG010000015.1 GCA_030642185.1 Helicobacteraceae bacterium
CTTCGGCATCAGCCTCAATTTAAAAAATTGACACATTTTGAATGTATCAAGCGTATTCAGACACTTTTCCCGCCGCATCTTCAACGCCTTATCCTTTATGGCTACATCCGTAATCAGATACTTTTTTTCGTACTGAACCATCCCGGTGCCAAACAAGAATTCGATATTATAATAGGTTCAATTAAAGCACCTTTAAAACACTATACTCCGCCTGAGTGTTCAGAAACCTCATTCAGTGATATACGGGCCTATGTTTCGCATAAACGGCCCTTGTCAGAAACTAAAAAACGCCCGACAGTCTATCAATTCCATGAACGTTCCGTCGGAAACTTCTCTAATGTCACCAGCCATAAAACCTTGCACAATATCATTGAAAACATCCGTCAAATCATCCATGAAAACAAGCATTAAATCCCTGCCCGCCAAGCCGGGTGTTTATCAGTATTTCGATACTAAAGGCCGTCTGCTCTATATCGGAAAAGCCAAAAACCTCTCAAATCGGGTCAAAAGCTATTTTCGTTTTATCCCCGAACTTGAAGCAAATCCTAACTTAAGTCCGCGGATTAAAATAATGATCAACGAGACGGTTTCCATGCACTACATCGTTGTTGAGAGTGAACATGATGCACTGATCCTGGAGAACTCGCTGATCAAGCAGCTCAAACCAAAATACAACATTCTCCTGCGCGATGATAAAACCTACCCCTATCTGTACATTGATTTAAACGAAAAATATGCCCGCTTCGAAATCACCCGTAAAGTGGTAGAAGGAAAAAACATCCGTTATTTCGGACCTTTTTCCATCGCTGCACGTGATATTCTCGATTCACTTTATGAACTCTGCAAACTTGTTCAAAAAAAAAGTTGCCTGCAGGGAGGCAAGGCCTGTCTGTATTACCAACTCGATAAATGCCTTGCACCCTGTGAAAAAAGCGTCTCTTCTGATATCTATGGCTCTATTATAGAAAGGGCGATTTACTATATAGAGCACAAGAGCGCACTCATCAAAAAACTGCATGACAGGATGACCTTTTATGCCGAGGAGATGCGTTTTGAAGAGGCGGCAAATCTGCGTGACCGCATCGAACGGATTAAAAAAAGTGAGCTCAGTTCCCAAATCGATTTGGCAAACAGAGCAGACTTTGATATTTTTGCTGTCGCCGAGAAGGGGGGAAAGTTCGCCATTGTCCGCCTTTTCATGCGACACGGAAAAGTCGTCTCCAGTACCCATGATATCATCACAGCCAATGACTATGTCCAAAAAGATGAAATTTATGAACGTATACTGCTTGAATTTTACGGCAGTGAAAAACCGCCGGTAACGGCTCCGATCCTCATTGCAGACAATTTTCATTCACGCATACTTGTCCAGGAACATTTAAGTCGGCTTTTCGGCAAAAAAGCGACCATTGATGTACCGCAGCGCGGAAATAAGAAGAAGCTGATTGAACTGGCCAGGACCAATGCTAGAGAACTATTGAAAAACAGCACATTGACACCACAGGACGCATTAAGTGAAAAAGTCAAAGAACTCTGCCGGCTCAGGCGCCTTCCCGAGCGCATCGAAGTTTTTGACAATTCCCATATGGCCGGCGAAGCTGCAGTAGGCGGAATGATCGTTTTTGACAAGGGAAAATTCGATAAAAAAAGCTATCGGCAGTTTCATCTTGACGCACGTGACGAGTATGCACAGATGCGTGAAACACTTTCGCGGCGTATCAACAGTTTTGAAACAAATCCCCCACCGGACCTGTGGATTATTGACGGAGGGAAGACACTCCTCTCACTGGCGACAGACCTGCTTGAATCCAATGGTGTCAACCTCGACGTCATCGCCATCTCCAAAGAGAAAATTGATGCCAAATCACATCGTGCGAAAGGCAAAGCACATGATCAGATCCACACCGTTGATGAGACCTTCAGACTTTCGCCTTCGGATAAGCGTCTGCAACGGATTCAGCGGCTTCGCGATGAGGCACATCGCTTTGCAATCAGCTTTCATAAAAAAACGAAACAGAAGCGTGATCAGCAATCCAAACTGCTTGCACTTCATGGTATTTCAACTGCAAAAGTCAAAAAACTTTTAAACCATTTCGGTACATTTGAAATGATTTCGCTCGCAGCAGAAGAGACTATTGCATCAATATTGAACAGTGCCGATGCAAAGACAATCAAGAAATTATACGAATAAGTTATATTTACTTTAGAATATGCTATATTATTAAAAAATCACAGTTTTGAAAGGTTTCTTATATGGGTATAATTGAACCTATGGAAGAAGAATTTATATTTGAGGGACGTGTCATTGTCAGTGAAACAGACACAAAAGGGATCATAACATATGCCAACCGGAAATTTTGCGAAATCTCCGGATACAGCGTAGATGAACTGATCGGAAAACCCCATAACATTATTCGCCATCCGGATATGCCGAAAAAAGCTTTTAAAACAATGTGGGAGACGATCCAAAAAGGTCAAAACTGGCATGGCGTCGTCAAAAATCTGCGAAAAGACGGAAAATACTACTGGGTTGAGACAGAAATCGCCGCATCCCGTGATGATGCAGGCAACATAAAAAGTTATATTGCCGCACGTAAACCTGCTACCCGCAAAACCATCGAAGAGACGGCAGCCATATACAAAACCATGCTAGAAAATGAAAGTTAAGGAGTTTTAGTGCTGATATATAACCATAATAAGGAATTTGTCGGTATCGATGATGAAGACCTGCAGCATCTCGGATACAGGTCTTTAGCCGCTTTTCTTCAGGATCACAATGACATTGCCGATCTTTTTGTCAAGCAACCGGGCTATATCCATAATTTTAAGAACTTTCCATGGATCGATTTTGTTATGCATGCCGATGCAGAAGAATCAAAAGCCATTATCAAGACAAAATCAAAAAGCTTTTCATGCGAGATCATTGTTAAGGCATTTTTTCTGGTTGACTCTCCGACTGAAGAGAGCTATGCTGTTTCACTCAAACACCTAAAGAATGCTGACGGCAGCGTTATGGGAGAGCCGGAACTGGAAGAAAATGAGAAAATAGTCATGGATGTCGACGATGATCTCGGTATGATGCCCTTTGATAATTTAGATTCAACGGTTTTAAGCGAACCCGACCTGCTTGATATTCCGGATATCGAAGTTCCAAGCTCATTTCAGACGCCGCAGTATCAAGCCGAAGAGACTTTGGACCTTGAAAAGCCCTTTGATCTAGGCGATTTTGACTTAGAGACTGAAACAGAACCTGCAATGCCTGAGGATACCGTCAGTCATGATGATGCACACTATCTGGAAAACCTTAAAATACCTGAAGACTATATTTTCGATCCTCACGTTGCCTCCGATGAACTCGGTCTTCCGGTAGAGCTTATAAATGACTTTATCGGCGACTTCATTCAACAGGCTTATGAGTTTAAAAGAGAACTTTATGAAGCTACCATCAGAGAGGATTACAATGAGGTGCATCTTCTCTCTCACAAACTTAAAGGCGTTGCTGCCAATCTACGTATCGAAAATGCTTTTGAAGCACTGAGTATTATCAATAACTCGACGGAGCAGGCAGAGATCGAGGCTCACCTCAAACAGCTCTACCGTTTTGTTGCCAAACTTGAAGGAAAGGAGCTTCCTGAATTTAATCCGGAAACTCCGAAAGCCGTATCAGCACCAACGGCAGAAGCCGAACCGGAACAGGTGACGGAAAAAGAGACCTTCACTTTGGACGATGACATCTATGACTTTGACCTTGTGTTGGATACTGAACCTGAACCCAAGGAAGAAGAGCTTATGGCGGACATGCCGATATCGATAGAAGATGATCTTTTTATCGATAGTCCGGTTTCACCTGAAATCGACATACCTCCTCTGGAAGATGAACCTGTAGCCCCACCGGTTGAAGACGAACTCCCGGTTCCATCCAGTGTAGAGGGCATAGAAGCAAACGAGCCCGATCAGCGTGATGCTGTTCAACTCCGGTATGATCTTGTTTCAGCTTCTGCAGAATTGGGACTGCAAGCTGATTTCGTACGCGAACTCATCAGTGACTTTGTCTCAGATGCCGACAGTTCGCGTTTTGATATCAACGAGGCACTCGAAAATGACAATCTCGCCAGCGTACAGGAGTTGGCCGTCGAACTTAAAGGCATCACTGACAATCTCCGGATAACAGAACTGTCTTCAGTTTTACAGACACTGATACATAACAATGACATCTCTGTGGCGAAAAATGCCGTAGCAGATTTTTACAACCTGATTGATCAGTTGTAATGCAAACCATAGTTTAGAAAAGGCCAGGAACCATGCAATTAGGACTTAAGAACCGTCTACGACTTATCAGTCTTCTTCCGATTTTGATTCTCTTCTCGTTGTCAAGTTATTACGTATACTCTTCTTATATGAGTTACCAGTCAGCACAACAGCTGCAAATAAAACTTGCCGAGAACAGAGTCACCAATCAACTTGTCAACAATCTCTCCCGAGAGCGGGGAATGACAGTTATGTATATGGGAAACTCTTCGGAATCTACCCATAAATCGCTTGTGACACAGCGTGCTATTGTCGACGAAAAATTGCAGCAATATCTCCAGTCTGTCTCAAGTGACACCCAAAACCTTCATACCTATCTTAAAAGAATCCAGCAAAGCCGTGAAGCTGTTGATGAGCAGGCGATAGAGTTTGATGAAATATTTAACGACATCTACGGTGCTGCGCAGGAGGAGTCGCTTAATTACCTTCAGCAACTGGCTGCTTTTCGTATTGATGATCAAATCTCGGCACTGACAACGGCCTATCTGAATCTTGCAAGTGCAAAAAGCTTTACGGCTGCTGAACGTGATTTTATCACTTATACCCTGGCCCGTTCTACAAAATTTGATTCAGAAGAGCTCAATAGCTGGCTTTCACTTATCGGCAAAGCCGATACAACAAATGTCAGAGTTTCCATTTCACCGGAAACGTCAAAAGATCTGGCTGAACTTTTTGAAGATGAAGACAACATAGAACTCTTTGAGGATATCACCACTGAACGTGCCGAAATCATGCAGGCGGTCAATGACGGTCTCTACTCAACACAGTCAGGGATCTGGTTTACCATGCTCTCTGAAAAGATCAACCTTATTGATGAAGCCGAACATATTTTGCTCACTGCCATGGACCTCCGTGCGGATTCGGTTCAAAATGAAGCGTTGCAGGTCCTGAGTGCTGCCGTCATCATCTGGGTTGTCGCTATTTTGATCGGATTGCTGGGGTATCTTCTTTCGGCTGAAATTTCTAAAAACATCAAGAATCTTGAGTTGGTACTTAACCGTGCAGCCGAAGGCGCATCTGAGGAGACGGGCGAAGAGTCCCTGCATGGCAATATTAATCTCGACACCTCTGAAGGTACGGCACAGGCCTATGCACTGCTTGAAAACATTATCGATCAGACACGCCGTGATAAAGAGTTTGCGATGGAGGCAAGTGAGGCAAAATCAATGTTCCTTGCCAATATGTCGCATGAAATCCGTACGCCGCTTAACGGTATCGTCGGTTTTACCGAACTGCTCAAGGATACGTCACTTCAGGAAGAACAGCGTGAATTTATTGACATTATTGAAAAGAGTTCTGAGAACCTGCTTGAAATTATCAATAATATCCTCGATCTCTCAAAAATTGAAAGCAATAAACTTGAAATTGAAGATATCGTCTTTAATCCGCTTGAAGAGTTTGAAAGTGCTGTTGAAGTCTATGCTGTCCGCGCTTCCGAAAAACATATCGATCTCGGCTGCTTCATCGATCCGTCGCTTGAACGTCCGATCAAGGGAGATCCGACCAAGATCAAAGAGGTGGTTATCAATCTTCTCTCCAATGCCATTAAGTTCACCAATAACGGCGGCGCGATTAATGTCAAAATTCACCGCGAAGAGGGCAGTGAAGAGAATCAGATACGCATACGTTTTGAGGTAGAAGACAGCGGTATCGGTGTCACCGCTGAGCAAAAAGCAAAAATTTTCGAGGCATTCAGTCAGGCAGACACTTCGATTACCCGTAAATACGGCGGTACCGGTCTTGGTCTCACCA
Source organism: Helicobacteraceae bacterium (assembly GCA_030642185.1). Lineage (GTDB taxonomy): Bacteria > Campylobacterota > Campylobacteria > Campylobacterales > Sulfurimonadaceae > 4484-230. Next base: position 6,061 of record DAOWOG010000015.1, read on the forward strand.
TCTCCAGTCGATTTGTTGAATTGATGGGCGGACAGCTTGATCTTGAAAGCGAAAGCGGCAAAGGAACCACCTTCTTCTTTACACTTGACTTTGAAGAGATCGAGACCCTTAATGAACCGGTAAAAGGATCATTTGGCAATCTTAATGTCATTGTTCTGGAACATGAAGCCAAAAACAAAAAGCAGACAGACTACCTGCACGAATACCTTGAGTATTTCGGTACAAATTACACCTCCGTCAAAGATCTCAGAGAGCTGCAGCAGCTTGAAAAGAAAAGTGATTATGACCTGATATTTATCGATTTTGATTATGTTGATGCGGAGGACCTCTCAAAATACAGTGCTTCACAGGCTGAAATGATTTTAATCACAAAATCATACTACATGAAAAAAATCGAATCATTAAAACTCAATATTTTCAAAGTACTTTACGAACCGATCAACGGTACCAAGATCATGACCATTCTCGAGTCGCATGATGCTGATACATTTGCAAACAAGCGCGCTCAAAAAAGTCGTAAGAAAGTCAGTGCCGACACTAAATTTGCCGCAAATGCCTTGGTCGCCGAAGACAACGTCATCAACCAGAAACTGATCAAACGTACACTTGAAGATCTTGGCCTGGGTATCACACTTGCCAATAACGGTCTGGAAGCCTTTGAAAAACGTAAAAATGGTGATTTTGACATTATCTTTATGGATATCCAGATGCCGGTGCTCGACGGTATTGAAGCAACCCTTGAAATTCTCGATTTTGAAGAAGACTTCAATAAACCGCATATACCGATTATCGCCCTGACCGCCAATGCACTCAAAGGTGACCGCGAACGCTTCTTAGATGCCGGTATGGATGAGTACACGACCAAACCGTTAGTCCGTACGCAAATAATGAGTATCCTCAATCAGTTTGTCGGACATAAAATCATTGATAAACATGCCCTTAAAAAGAAGGAAGCTGAAGTTGCACCTGTTCATAAAGAGGAGGTGCCACAACTGGTCATTGATGAGAGTACGCCGGAGATCACTCCGCCAAAGACAAATGAGGAGGCACCTGCTCCTGTTATCGAAGAGGTTAAACCTGAAGTCATAGCACCGGCCTATGCAGCCGATATTCTTCTCGCTAAAAAAGGCATGTTGGAAAATAAACTTTTCGGGCAGCTTCTCAAAGAGTTAGACTACAGTTATGAGACAGTGAAAAAATATGATGCACTTACCTCAACACTGAATGAGAAAGCATTTAAACTGGTCCTTTTTGACAAAGAGATGCCAAAGATGAATCTTAAGGAACTCCACGGCATTATTTCATCTAACGACCATGATACTGCTGCAGTAATGATGGTTGATCCCGCCAGCGAAATAAATCCGGACGACAAAAACTATACCGATGATATTATTAAAAATGTCATCAACAAAGACCTTTTGCGTCTTATTTTTGAAAAATATGTATAAACCAAGGATAATTTATGCCAGATAAAAAACTTAAAGTACTTGCCGTTGACGATGATATGATCAATCTGAAGCTCTTAAAATCTATGCTGATGAAAACCAGCTATGTTGCTGAAGTCGTTGAAGCCAGAAATGGTGCTGACGCCCTTTCAGAACTTAAAATGAATGACGATATTGATATTATACTTTTAGATATTATTATGCCGGTGATGGGCGGTATTGAAATGCTCAAGATTTTGCGTGCCGATGATAGTTTAACGCAGCTGCCGGTCATTGTATTGACAACAGATGAGACGAAACGGGTTGAAGCCCTCGACAATGGAGCAAACGGCTTTTTAATGAAGCCGATCAGAGAACGTGATCTCAGTGCAAAAATTGCTCAATTGATTGTATAAACCTTACAAGGTACACTCAGGAGAGTGTACCCTACTCCTGGTCTAAAACTTTTTTGATCGAATAGCGCATATCCTCATCCAGACTCTCCATCTTATCCAGCATCCATCGCAGATAACCGGGATCTTCTACAGTGAGCTCTTGCAAGGTTTTACCCTTGTATTTTCCAAAACGCATCGGTTGTTTAAAAAACACAGGTTCTTTGGTTAAAGCAACCATTTTTTCAACAGGATTGACACCCGGAAATTTCTCCTGTACTGCTTTGCGAAGCTCTGTCAAAAAAAGCTTCAGTGTCAAAACATCTCCGATAGCATCATGCGCTTTAATTTCAATACCCAGTTTTTCAGCTTCTTGATCTTCCGCTTTATACAAACCCATTTTATAACGAAAATATTGCAGTCTGTGAACCGGTTCATCATCAAAAATGTGACGGGCACATCGCAGGGTATCGATCAGTTTCATGTTCAGTGAAAAACCCTCTTTCTCCAGCATGCCTATGTCAAAAGGCGCATTATGCATGATCATATAGTTCTCTTCTTCGTTAAGCATTAAAAGTTTTTTATAGGCTTCAGTCTCTATACATGCCGCTCTGTTCTCGATCATCTGCGGAGTGATATGGTGAACTTCCATCGCTTCATAGGCAATAGGCACTTCAGTTGAGCAAAACTCATTGTAGACTTCTGTCTCTTTTGAAGAGAGAACGATATAACCCAGCTGAATAATACGGTCCGTCTCCGATATACCGGTTGTTTCGGTATCAAGCAATATGTATTTTGACAAATTTTTCCTTTGTGTAAAAAAAGATTTTTAAATTGATTTTAATTCAGAACCTTCTACTCTTCAAACAGACGTTTAAACAACGTATCCATATCAAAAGAGGTCAGCCGTTTTACACCAAAAATATAATGGGGAAGCAGCTCTAAAAAAAGGTATCCCAGGAGGATCATAGGGTAGAACACCAGCACTTCTATATACAAGGTTTTATAACGGTATCGTGATTTGATCCATCTTAATGCCCACTTGGCACCGCTCATCGCCAGCACAATCTGAAAACTGACAACAAATCCCCATACCAGATAAGTCATTCCGACAGCATAACCGATAATCCAAAGCCAAAATTCCATCTTTTGATTTTGCCATGATGTAACTTAAGTTACAATGCCGCATGATTGAAAACGCCCCTGTCTATCTTCTCAGTATTACACTCCTTGCACTGCTGCTTGGTACTGCAGAAACATTCAGCCGTCACAAACTCTTTACCTATTTGCCGGCAGTGGTACTTATATATGCATCCGCGATGCTGCTTGCGCAATTTGGCCTCTGGGAAAAAACAGAGCAGATCGACACAGCTTACACACTGACTAAACGCTATCTTCTTCCCGCTATGCTTTTTTTGATGCTGCTGCGTATTGATCTGAAACACTTTGCGACACTCGGAAGAACGCTGCTGATCGCTTACTTCAGCGCGGTACTCTCAATCGCTTCTGCCTTTATACTTATATTTTGGCTTCTTGGTTTTGATCAGGACGCTGCCGGTGTCTTTGGGGCACTGGCAGGCAGTTGGACCGGAGGAACGGCCAATATGCTGGCTGTTGCATCTGCATTAAACGTTGATGAGAACCTGATGGGCTATGCTCTGATCGTTGACTCCATCGACTATACGCTATGGGTGATGCTTCTGCTTGCCTTGGTCGGACTGGCCCCGGTATTTAACCGATGGAGCAGAGCCGATTCTGTTACAACTTCAACGCTGCACGTGAGCACACCCTTAAGCAGGCGAAGCTTTTTCACACTTCTGTTTCTTACTTTCATAGCAGCACTGATTGCCGTAAAACTCGCTGCTGAACTTGGAGGCCTCTCAGGCACCACCTGGGCTGTTTTGATCAGCACACTGCTCGGCCTGCTGGCTTCACGAACCAGACTGCGTAATCTTGGAGGCAGTGCAACGCTCTCTACTGCCATGCTCTATCTTTTAGTCGGACTCATCGGTTCGCGTGCCAGTTTCAACGGTTTTGATGCGGTCCCGCTCTATCTGCTTGCCGGTATCCTGATCCTCTCTGTCCATGCCGTTATCATGATCATCGTTGCAAAAATATTCAGACTCGACCTGTTTAGTATCGGGGTGGCCTCACTGGCCAATATCGGCGGTGTCGCTTCAGCACCTATTCTCGCCGCTGCCTACAACCGTTCGCTGATCGGTGTTGCCGTTTTGATGGCGATTATGGGTTATCTGATCGGCACGGTTGCCGGATTGGCGATCGGTACCATTTTACAAAAAATTGCTGCATGAAGATCACGCACCTTTCGCTTAAAATTGAAAAAATTGCACTGCAGACCCCCTTTGTCACCGCGCTGCGCAGAGTCGAGAGTGTAGACAACGTTATTATCACGCTTCATACCGACACGCCGCTGATCGGAGAGGGTGCCGCACCCGCTACCAAAGCCATTACCGGTGAGGATCTGAAAAGTATCTCCCAAACTATTGAAAAAACGATATTTCCCCTGCTGCGCAATCAGACTTTTGAGCTTAAGACACTTCTCGAAGTGACGCATCAAGCCTGTAAGGGCAACAGCAGTGCCAAGGCCGCTGTCGAAATCGCCCTCTACGATCTGGCATCAAAAAACAGAGA
>DAOWOG010000045.1 GCA_030642185.1 Helicobacteraceae bacterium
CACTATGATATTAAAGTGACAGATATCTGGCGGGACCCTTGTACAAAAGAGCTCTATGTAAAGATTGAGGAGAATTAAATGAAAAAGACAGTCTTGCTTATCGCCCCTCTTATTACTATCAGTCTGGCATCTGACATAGAGGATATCAAAAACTCTATGATGCTGAATTACCTGGAAAATGTCGAAAATGTTGAAATTATCCACAGGGAAAATGTTGACATAATCAAACAAAATGCGGTCTATTACACCAATATTGTCAAATCAGCGCAAAAATATTACAGCGGTTTTGTGGCACAGGAGTGGGGAGAGGAAAATGTCAAACTCTCCACTAAAAAATCGTTTACACAGTATTCAAAAGATATGAAAGAGCGCGAAAATATCGATTTTGAAAAGGGAGTGATCACCATTGAGATTGTTACAGAGCTTGATGCCAACACTTCAGTTGAACACTTCAATAAAAAACTTGATGAACTTCAAAAAGAGAGTTCGACAGAAGCCATTAAGAAAGATCCTGTAGCAGCCCTTTCCATTGAGTATATGCAAAAGAAAAAGATAGCTGAACCGATTGTTGAGGAGAAGGCAAAAACCGAAGAAAAAGCGAAAAAAGATATTCTACTGCGGGATCTGGTCAAAAAACAGAAGATCAAGCCGGAGCAGATCAAAGAGAAAATCGTGACACTCAAAGACGGCAAGAAGAAAAAAATTCTCTCCGTCGAAATACCGATGGTACCGGACCACCTTGAAAAACGGGCAAAACGCTATAAGAAAGATGTCTACACGAGAGCTGAAAAATACCGTGTCGCTCCTTCTTATATTTTTGGAACAATGCAGACAGAGAGCTATTTCAATCCGCTTGCAGTCTCTCACATCCCGGCTTACGGTTTAATGCAGATCGTTCCTACAACTGCCGGTGTGGATGCATATGAAGCACTGTACGGCAAAAAAAGAGTTGTGCCGCCGCCTTATCTGTATGATCCTTCCAACAACATCAAGATGGGAACCAAGTATATCCAGATCATCAGGGAACGTTATCTGAGAGGTGTCAAAAACGAAGAGAGCCTCACCTACCTGACTGCCACCGCGTACAATGCGGGAATCGGATCGCTGTATCGATCATTTACCGGAAGCAAACGAGGCAGGAAAGAGGCGATAGCCAAAATCAACACGATGACACCGGATGAAGTCTATAAGCATCTTCGTACATCTCCAAAGCTTACCAAAGAAGCTAAAAATTATGTCAAAAAGATGAAGACACACAGTGCCAATTTTAAAAAATGGGACGAGATGTGAGAAAAGTGCAGATCTAAACTATGGCTGAGTGCGCATCATTCAAAACAGCAAAGGTGTTATCGTGTATAGCATCTTTGATAGCCATAGTGGGTATTTTGCTTCTCCTCATTGTGGTTTTTGAACGTGAAAACAGACCGCAATGGGTAGAGGTAAACAACCATGAGTTGCAGAATCTCTTTACGATAAGCACAGAAATAGAAGCTGATATTTTTGACCTTGATAAAAGTCGTCATGCGTTAAGAGTAAAGGCAGTCTCTGAAGTTAGAAAAGCTGCCGGCACTATGGCAATGAAGCAGATCAAAATTTCATACGGATGGGAAACACTCGATCAGGACACTAAAACAGTTACTTCAGATGCACTCGCAGATATTTTAAAGCATACAGAGTTCAAACAGCTCACTGAGCAAAGTCTTTACACCGACTTTATAAAGTTGAAACGGCATGGCCTTTACAGTATGGACAGCAGTGAGATGTACTTTGTTCTTCAAGGTATCTATGAAGCAGTCAACAAAGTGCTGTTGGAGCAGATGCAGGAAGAGGAAATTGAAGAAATTGAGAATATTGAGACAATCGAAGATGAGAATCAAGGAGGATACGAATATGAGGATGGAATGGCATCATAGTTTTTTTATTTTAGTAACAACATTTTTATTGATGACACCGCTTTTGGCAGAAAAAACTGTCATAAAAACTGCTACAGTTAACCAGATGCTGCATGCCGATAAAAGTATAGATGAACTAAAAGAGCTCGCAATACAAAAGGCCAAGTATGAAGCTGCCAAAGAGATTTTCGGAGAGCTGCTGCTTTCAGAGACCGTTATGGCAAATGGCAAGATCATTGATGAGATAGTTCGTGAAAGTTCCGGAGGAGTTGTTCATATAAGGGGAGAGCCTCAATTTGCCAATGGAAAAAACCTTGGAGACATTCAGGTCACCATTGAAGCCTATGCGACTGATGCCGATATCAGAGATACGACACCGCAGTCTATCATACTCAACAATTTCACCTACACCAATGACGAAGTTCCGATCAAAAAACTAAAAGCCCTGGCAGAAGATGCCTATATCAGGGCAGCCCTTGCCACCAAAAAGCCTTCTATCCGTTCTGCATCACCGGAAGCAATGCGAAGACAGGCCGTCAGTATTGATCTTACTCAAATGGATTTTGATATTGATACCTTTACCTATACGATGTCAGGACAAATAGAGTATATCCCGGCATTTTTGCGTCACTTCCATATGATTAAAAGTAATACATTAGATGATCAAGTTGACAAAGATACGGAATCATCATCTGTCATTAAAATACCTAAAAAGAAAAAAGGTTTTTACGGCATGTGGAGCGGATACATTATGCGTTTTGACGGCAGCAGTGTTTCGGTAGAGATTGAGATCACCGGGACAGGCCAGAGTACGATCGCCTACCCTTCGCTTTTTTGCGGCGGGGATCTTCTGGTTCAGACCAAAAAGACACGCCGGGCCGAGTTTATAGAGACACTGACTTACGGGCAGGACAACTGTACGGATAAACTCCGTATCGTACTGCGAAAAATCGATGATGATCAAGTTGAGTACAGAGAGTATGATTCTGCTCAAAAAGAGCGCGGCAAAGGTTCACTTTACCGCGAAGAGTAGCTTTTGGCACAGTCGGGAGACTGTACCCTACATTAATGCATACGGTCTACCAAGCCACAGATTTATTGCTTCCGCGCTTGCCGATTACCTGTTCATCTTCCCAGGTTGCCAACCCTGTATTGATATCCGTCAATGTCATTTGAAAGTAGTACTCTACCTGCTGAGTTGAGCGGTCAATGGAGATGTTACGCTGAATAATTTTTCCGGAAAGACTTAGATCCGGTGCGATCATCTGACCTTTTTTAGCCACCGTTGACTGCTTGAACTCTTCATTGCCGCGAAGTTCCTGACGGGTCTTCATCGCCATTTTATCTTCGGCACCTTCTGCACTGACTGCCGTAGTAACAACGACCTTACCGCTTTTTAAAAGCCCTACCCGCATCTTTTTAACCAGTTGATCCGTATCGATATGCTGCATTGTATCATTGACGACATTCGATACGGCAAGGACATATTTCCCTCCGCCGGGTTTGCTGACTGCTCCGGATGTGATCATTGACTGAATCATCTCCTGAGCAGCCGTCTGAAAGTCACGATAATCCAGGCCCATAACCGCCTCAGCCTCTTTATCGTTGTGCATATCGATATTTTGTGTTTTGGGTGCACACCCGCCTATCAATAATCCGACTGTGATTAAACCTACTCCAGTCCATCTTGCTGTTGATCGCATATAATCTCCTTTTCATTTCTGATATAAATACGGAATGTCTTTGCTTTTACACTGGGTGATATCACATTGACATGAAACGGCTGATGGGCATATGCCGGAACAACCGTCCAGTTTGAAAGGATCGTATCGATGACAAAGCCCTGTTTGTCAAACCAGACGATCCGGTATTCAAGCCGTTGATATTTATCTGAATTACTTTCGCCGATAACCTGTACCTGCATAAATCCATCCGACTTCTTGCGGCCTTTAATATCTTTGATATGGATATCGTTATTCCCACACTCCTGTTTTATCACATTGACAACCGAGTCGCCTTTCGGCTCAGGTGACGATGCGGCACATCCGCCCAGGAGCAAAAGAGACAAAATTATAATTGCACTGTTTGTTCGCATATTGATTCCTTCATAAGCTAAAAATTAATGACTGTATAACTCGGCAACGACCTTGCCGTCGGAATTCTCACGTAAATGATAGCATGTTTTGCATTACGATCAATCTCGACATTCATATTGTGTGTTCCTGAGCGCAACAGCAGCTTATGATCCTCCGGCATTGTGACCCGCGTCACCTGAAACTCCTTTGGGATACTTGTCCAGGTACGTGTATCTGCCATGGTAGTACCCATTTGAAACAGTGCAGCGGCCAATCCAAGATAACTGTTTTGCTGATTTAGCTGATACTGAAGAGCAGTTTTAATCAATGTTGAAAAAACAGCCCTCGTCACAATATCACCATACGAGTAGTGAAATTCGGTCAAAATCACACGGTCCATATCGGCAACGACCTTCGTTCGGCCAAGCGTTTTGCCATTATGAACAACAGTAAGGTTTGGAGTAGCCCGCGAGCGCACCTCCATTTTTGGAAGCGCAATACCGGTATAACTGACGTCATTTGAAACGATAAACATGGGAATGTCGATTCTAAACTCTTTTCGTATCGGCGAAAGGCCATTTTCATAAATCACCCAGACATATTTTCCATCCAGATGTCTGGCTTTTGCCATCTTGAAATCGGACTTGACCGTTTGATTGTTCGGCATCATCCCATAAACCTCTTTAAGCAGCGAATATGCTTTTCCATAATCACCTTCAATGGCGAAGAAGAGCCCGGCCAGATAAGTCGTAAACGGATTGACAAAATCAGGATAGGCCTGAAATTCATACAGACCGGGGTATTGATCTCTTACCCTGTTGATGACGTCAGGGTTATTCACTGTCTTGTTGACATTTAGGTGACCAGACTCTTCTTTTGCTTTTTGATTGATAGCCTCTTTTTGTTTACCGATCAGTTCGGCATAGGTCTCTTTGGCTCTTCTTTGACGATCTACGGCACGATTGAGCTCAACACGGGCATCTGCGAATTGTCCCAGGATCATGTAATCAAGAGACTTGTAGGTGTTGATCATCACCGCATCCGTTATCGTAGCGTGGTAATCGATAACAGCATCATTGAGCAAAAGCTGAGCAATCATATCTGCCGTACTGCCAAGTAAAATTTCATCATGATGATATTTGACGATGCGTTCTGCCTCATCCATCATTTTCAAGCTCATCTGATAATCTTTGGCGTACAAAAAATTGTTTCCAGCCTGTAGTGTCGGAAGAAGGTTGGACTCATCGAGATCTGAATCCAAATCTTTCTTTGCCATTTCAGCCTTCGCTGCTTCAGCATAGTTGCCTGTATTTATTGAATTTTCTACACCCGGGTCTGAAATACATCCATTCAGTAAAATCAGTACAGAAGCTGTAACAAAGAGAGTAGTAATATGTGACTTCCATATATTTTTATCTTTAGATTTTAGAAACATATTTTAATCCTTTCTCTTCTTTCATTAGGAGAATCTTTATTTCAGTATACAACCAAAATAATTAAGAAATATTGATTTTCATAGCGCTTTTTCGCTATTTTTTAATTATCCATACGTAAAGTTCACAACTCTTCGGATTCATCCAGATATCTTTTAACGTGGTATGCATAATTTTTGATACGCTCTTAGTAGACATCTGCTTCTCCATAAGCAGTCCGACCTCATCATGTTTTAAAATTTCAGTCATTTGATGACGTGAATCGATCTGCAGACGCATACGTTTGGCAAGATCCGATTTTGCAAGGGAAACAGCGACACGTTTTTGTGTTTGAAAATCACTTCTCTCCTCTTTTTCGGCAATACCGACACTGCCGATCACACCATCTTGATTGGGACGATAAAACCAGACAGGCTTGCCCCGATAGAAGCTGGCAACGGTCTGTATACTTTGCAATGTAGAGACATCATAGCAACGGCTCTGTTCAAGTTCGGCTGCATTAAAAGGTGTTGTGTTTATCACTGCAGGCGCTCTTGCAATTTCAGCATCATTCATCTTGATCAACGGTGCGATTATCTCGTCTGAAATCTCCACCAAAAGGTATAATCTTCCGTCATCAGCGATAAATCCGTCAACCTGGTAGCTCTCCTTCATCAACACATCGGAGAGTTCCGTTATGTTCTTTACGCTCTGGTGCGTCAATTTGTCACCTTTTGCCTCAAGACGTGATTCAAAAACGGAAGTGATATAGACTTGAATGACGTGTGAAAGTTTGTCCCGGGCACCGGCCATTGCCTCGGAACGCTGAATATACATCCCCTGAAAATTGACAGGGCTTGATCCCACGGCTCTGAGTACTCCCTCAGCCTGCGGATTCGACACCCAGTATGGAAGTTGACTCTCCTGTACGACAGGAGGCTTTGACGGTAAAGATGAAACACATCCGGTAAATAACAGGACAATTAAAAGAGCTGCGTATTGGCGTATCATGATTGTTTTCCTCGTTTATCTATCAGCACCACACAAATAGACAGAAAATTGTTAGTAAATCAGTTCAAGACATTGTTCTTTAAACTTTGGTAGACCGTTTCGTATTATCCATTCGATAATGGCGAGATTGACACCTTCATAATCATGGGCGATATAAGTTCTAACATCATCCAGTGCTTTTATAATACTCCCTGAATCTTCAACAATTTTATCTATATATTCAATTTTTTCGAGAATAAGATAAATTTTGCTGATGGATTCTTTAGACATAAATGGCTCTGTCCGTAATGAATTTCTTTCCTGTTTTTCCCATTCCGCTGCTGTCGGCTAAATCTACCGTAATACCCAGCGCATCAGTCAACTCTTTTTGGATCTGCTTAATTCGGGCTATTGCACCAAATCCATAGCGTGAAGCAAACTCCGGCGTTGCCTCAACCAAAATATCGATATCACTACTCTCATCTTCCTCTTCACGCGAATAAGAACCAAACAGAGCTTTGATCAGGAAGCCTTCTTTCTGATATTTAGGTTTAATACTGGCCAAATAATTGAGTATCTCTTCTTTTTTCATCGTCTATATTATAACTTAACTTATCTAGGGGTGCCCCTAAGTCATTATGTTTATTGGTCGTGATGCTAAGGTTTGGGTTAGTCGTCGTAACAAAATGGCATTTACGATAATAAAATATTTTGAGATCAACCAGTAATTTGGCTTAGTGCGATGCCGTCATCAGCGAAAAACTTTGATGTTTGGCACGTACATCTCCAAACATGACAATATCTTCAAGCATCGCCTCGAAAGGCAGATGACTTGGACCCATGCAGACCTGCAGATCACCTTCATTCCCGGCAAAGATATCTTTTGCGACACCTATGGCAAAATAGGAACAGTTTTCCGATGGCATCTGTCTGTGCATATGTTCCAACTCTTTTCCTGAAGGTTTGCTCAATTTCAACTCACCTTTCATCGTTTTGATTCCGACAGCATGCATTATCTTCAATTCACCGGGCTTCATA
>DAOWOG010000303.1 GCA_030642185.1 Helicobacteraceae bacterium
CTGCGACTTTAGTCGCATTAACAAGCCTGTCAAGTCCTGAAAGTAAGACTAAAGTCTCACCCCCGAAATAGTCTAGCCACCTTTTTTTGACATTTTATTCTCTTAGCTTAATGGTATTGATGGGCACCTCTAATGATTCAATAAGCTGTTTTGATCTATCATGGATATAAAGAAAAAAAGGAGAAGATGATGATTAATAAGAAAAAAGCCGATGAGTTCGTTAAAAAAGAGCTCAAGAACATGCTCAAAAAAGAGATGAAACAGCAGATTAAAAAAGATCTGAAAAGTTATAAGAAAAAAGAAAAAGCGGAGACAAAGAAGAAGAAGGGGAAAAAGTAATCTGAATTAAATAAGGGAGCAGAAATTTCTCCCTTATAAAAGATATCTACCCTATGAATTTTCCGCTTCCGGCTTTTTGGGCTTCCATGGTCTCGATCTCTCTTGAACCTGAAATTGCGATAGCCGGATCAAGTGCATAATTCAGCGTTTCATCTCTGTCTGCATAATCAACACTGTTTAATATCACTTTGATTGCTTCCAACCTTGCTTTTTGCTTATCAATAGAACGGATAACCGTCCATGGAGCATTATGCGAATGGGTCTGTTTGAGCATTCGGTACTTGGTGTTGGTAAAATCGTCCCAACGATCCTGCGCCTGTACATCGATCTCACTCAATTTCCACTGTCTCAGAGGATCGGTCTTTCGACGTTCAAACCGTTTGGCCTGCTCATCTTTGCTAACACTGAAATAAAGTTTGATCAGAACCGTTCCCTGCCGGGTCAGATCTTTTTCAAACCCTTTGACACCTTTCATGAAATCATCGTACTCTTTTTGGGTACAAAAATCAAACACATTCTCTACCATCGCCCGGTTGTACCAACTTCGGTCAAAAAGAACGATCTCTCCGCCTCTTGGAAAATAAGAGATATATTTCTGATAAAACCATTGTGTTTTCTGCTCTTCTGTCGGTTTGCCAAGCGCAACGACACGATAGTGCTTTTCATTCATATAACGCGTAACACGTCTGATGGTCCCGCCTTTACCCGCAGCATCCCTGCCCTCAAAAAGAATGATAATCTTCTGATTAGTGTCTTCAATATGTTTTTGAAGTTTGATCAGTTCTGCCTGATACGGCTTCAGCTCCTGCGCATCATTATATTTCCGCTTTGCTTTTCCCGGTGAATCATTTTTTGCATCTTTAAACACATTGATTAGTTCATCAATTGTAACCTGTTCTCCGTCTACTTCTATAAAGTTCTGTTCTTCTGCCATCATTTTCCCTTTTCTATATATGTATTGATTATATTCCTCATTAGATTTGATTTTGCTAAAAAAAAACTATTCAATCAAGGAATGCAACATCTGAATTTCTCAGTTCACCCACTCGCCTATTATTTTACCGGCACCACCGGCAATAAATCTGTTTGTAAACGTATGCCGAAATTTGTCAATTGCCTTATCCCCGGTACAATGCGTAGGACAAATATAGTCGATATCCATCTCTTTAAGTTCGCTTATCACACGGTTGATTTTGGCTTCATCTTCATGCATTAGATGAAAACCGCCCATTAAAAGGGCTATTTTTTTGTCCAGCATCAACTGTGCTCTCTTTGCGATTTCAACGATACCGCTGTGAGCACAGCCGGTAATCACGATCAATCCCTCATCGCTGTCAATGATAAGCGACTGTTCCGTCACCTCATCACCCATCATCCCTGTTGTATAGATATCATCAAAAACAGCAAAACCATTTTCATCGACTACCGTAACACGATTGACCATTGATTTCAGATCTTTGATCCAGAGTTTTGAGAGTGACGAAGGTGCGATAATATCGATCCCCGAATTCAACTCGATAACCGAGTCCAATCCGCCTGTATGATCCCAGTGATGATGCGAGAGAAAGAGAGCATCGATCTTCTGCACATCTTTTTTCAGCTTTTGCATATTTTCCAGCAGCACCCTGCCGTTACTGCCGGTATCAAAAAGTATTGTCTTCTGCGGAGTTTCTATGTAACAGGAAAATCCCCACAATGTTTTCAGGTCATCCTGAAAAGGGTAGTTGTCAAAAACAATGGTCATGGTAATATCGCTGTTTTTTATCATCTCAGGCTCTTTTTTTACTCAAATCGTTTTAAGGCATCGGCTTTAAACGCTTCGTACGCCTCTTTAATACTCATTTCGCCCGCGCCGACATACATCCTGACATTTGAGCGGTGCAGGATATCCAGCGCTTTTCTGCCCGGACCGTTACCTGTAATGATAACATCAGGATTTACCTCAAGCACTTTTTTGGCCGTTTGAAGCCCTGCTCCATGTTCCATCGACTCCGTCTCGCTGTTGGGTACCGCAAGCAGCTCCTCTTTCTCTTCATCATACGTCAGCAGTATATCCATTCTTCCAAACCTCGGATCCATCGGCGAATCCCAGTTGCCCCCTTTTGCCGTAAAAACTATCTTCATTACACACTCCTTGCTATTGCTTTGATATTATTCCAGCTCTTTTCAAGCTCCCTGCTTAAATCGGATGCACCGTACTCTACAATGGTCTGCGCCTGTGCCAACGCTTTGGTAAAGGTCTCGTCATAAGGTAGTTTTGCCGTCAATGAAATATCTTCATCCGCTAAAAATGCTTCGATATCCTCGGTCACTCCGGCATTGAGATCAAACTTGTTGATGATGCAGACCGCTTTGATATTGAACGTTTTGACCAGTTTATAGACCCGCTTGAGATCATGTAACCCTGAAATCGTCGCTTCAGTAACAAGTACCGCCAGATTCGCTCCGCTAAGCGACGAGATCACCGGACAACCGGTACCGGGGCTTCCGTCGATCAATAAAAACTCTTTCTGTTCGGTTTCAGCCAGTTTTTTCGCCTCATTTTTGACTTTTGCCACCAGTTTTCCAGAGTTTTCAGCCCCAAAATCCAGCTTGGCATGTGCCATTTTATTACCCATCTTTGTAGTAGAGATATAAAAGTCGCCCGCTTTTTGTACATTCATGCTGATCGCTTCCGTCGGACAGACCC
>DAOWOG010000210.1 GCA_030642185.1 Helicobacteraceae bacterium
AAGTTCTCTGTTTCTGAAAAAGTCTCTATGACCCCAGGCTTTCGTTATATCCGTCAATTTGATAACGGCGCCGGTGAAATAGGCGGTGCAGCGATTTTTGGTCAACTGGCCAATGAAGAGGGGGCTTCTCATGGTTATAAAGATGCCGCCTCACTTGATTCACAGATGATCGGTGCACGACTTGTGACCAAAATGGACAACTACGCCGTTAACCTGGGCTTTACACAGATCTTTGATGAAGCCGATTTAGTGACGCCGTGGCGGGCTTTTCCAACCTCCGGCTATACCCGTTCAATGGCACGTTACAACTGGTTTGCCAACACGAAAAGCTATCGTATCCAGATGACAAGAAATGCCAATAAAACAGGTGTCTACAAAGATCTGTTTATGGAGCTGTCTCTTTTATATACTGATGGGGATGAAAACAAGTATGTGACCATCAGTGATGTCAATCTAAAGTATGCGGACCAGATCTATTATTATGCCGGTTTTGTACAGAACCTCCCTGTTCTGCCTGACCTTCAATGGCGTCTTCGACTTGGGTATAACGATACAGACCTTGAAGGCTGGGACAATCTCGATACCCGTTTTGAACTCAACTATCTGTTTTAAGAAGAGAAACCTATGAAAAAAACTTTTTTTGCCTTTCTCATTTCAGCACTCACACTGGTCGCCGGTGAGATTAACATTGCCGTTGCCGCCAACGTCAGCTATGCTATTGACGAGTTAAAAACCGAGTTTTCAAAAACCCATCCGGATACCAAGGTGATAGTAATCCTTGGCAGCAGCGGCAAACTCACGGCACAGATCAAAAACGGTGCACCTTACGGACTGTTTATGAGTGCCAACATGAAATATCCGCAGGCACTTTTTGATGAACAGATCGCTATCACCGAACCTGTCGTTTATGCCGAGGGAGCATTGGCCTATTTCAGTGTCAGAAAACAGGATTTCTCACTTGGAATGGATCTCCTCAGGGAAGATAAAATTAAAAAGATCGCTGTAGCTAATCCTAAAACGGCCCCTTACGGCATAGCAGCCGCAGAAGCGCTGAAAAATGCAAAAGTATACGACAGCATCAAATCAAAATTTGTTTACGGTGAGTCCATTTCACAAACTGTCTCTTATGCAGTGACAGCGGCAGAGATCGGGATCATTGCCAAATCATCACTTTACAGTTCAAAAATGCGTCAATACAGAGAGAATGTAAACTGGGTCTCGGTTGATCCGACACTTTATACACCGATAGAACAGGGGATCGTCTTATTAAAATACAGCAGTGACAATAGCGAATATAGAGCTTTTTATGATTTTATTCTCAGTGACCGGGCAAAAGTGATTTTCAAAAAGTATGGGTATATCATCTTATGAACCGGATCAATGCTACCATTACCGATATGCAAAGTGTCGATAACATTAATATCGTCAGTTTTGAAGCAGCGCATCAGCCCATGCGTATGATGGCACTGGAACTGAATGATGCCCTTAGAGTCGGATCAAAAGTTATCATAGGGGTCAAGGCAACCAATATCGCATTGGCAAAAGAGATAGCGGGCATACTGAGTATTTCCAATCAACTTAACGTCACGATAGAGCGTATTGATATGGGAGTACTGCTGTGCAGCGTTAAATTTGATTTGGGAGGTCAGATCTGGGAGAGTATCATTACCCGTGACTCTGCGCTGAAAATGGCGTTAAAAGCGGGTGATGAGATCATAGCCCTTGTCAAATCAAGCGAACTCTCTATTTTGGAGATTTTATGATGGATTTTACGGCTCTGGATTTTGAACCTTTTTTACTCTCCTTTAAACTGGCCGGCATCACAACACTGATTTTGTTTATTGTCGCACTGCCGATCAGCTGGTGGCTGAGCCAGACAAAGTGCAGGTGCAAACCCTTTGTAGAGGCCGTGGTCTCACTGCCGATCGTCCTGCCTCCTTCGGTACTTGGTTTTTACATTCTTTATGCCCTCTCCTACAACTCACCCATCGGTGCCTTTTTCGAAGAGACCTTCGGCATCAAACTGGTTTTTAACTTTACGGGACTGGTTATTGCCAGCGTCTTTTACTCCTTTCCATTTATGGTTCAGCCTCTGCAGGGCGGATTTGAATCTCTAAATAAAAATATGCTCGAAGCTTCGTATATAGCCGGAAAAAGCAAGGTTCAAACTCTGCTTCGTGTGGCACTTCCCAACATTAAACCGGCTCTGCTGACGGCACTGATCGTCACGTTTGCCCATACCGTCGGTGAATTTGGTGTGGTGTTGATGGTCGGCGGCTCCATACCGGGAGAGACCAAAGTAGCTTCAGTCGCCATTTATGAGTTTGTCGAAGTGATGGATTATACACAGGCACATATCTACAGTGCGATCATGCTCCTCCTCAGTTTTACAGTACTGCTGGGTGTCTACCTTTTTAACCTGCGTCACAACCGCCGTATCGGAGTGGCATAATGATCGACATCAACATTCATAAAATACTCCATGGCAGCACAGGTTCAATGGATCTGGATATTGACATCTCCATCAAAGAACATGAATTTGTGGCACTTTCCGGACAAAGCGGCAGCGGTAAAACAACACTGCTGCGTATTTTGGCGGGACTGGAAGAGGCAGATGGCAGTATCAATGTTAACGGTGACTCCTGGCAAAACGGCACAAGAGTTCTGGCACCGCAAAAAAGGGGCATCGGTTTTGTATTTCAGGAGTATGCGCTCTTTGCCAACATGAGCGTGGAACAAAATCTGCTGTATGTCAGTAAAGACAGAGCTCTGGCCAAGCACCTGCTTAAAATGACCGATCTCATCGAACTGAAAGATCGTCTTCCTGCTACACTGAGCGGCGGACAAAAACAGCGGGTATCACTCTGCCGTGCCTTGATGAACCGACCGAAACTGCTACTGATGGATGAACCGCTCTCTGCTCTTGATCCTGCCATGCGCACCAAACTCCAACACGACATTTTGTCACTGCATAAAGAATTCGGCACGACTACGATTATGGTCAGTCATGATCCCAGCGAGATCTACCGTCTGGCACAAAGGGTTATTTTACTCGATCAGGGAAAAGTGATACAAGACGGTATACCCAAAGAGGTGCTGCTTCATGCCCAGGGAAGCCAGAAATTCTCACTCACGGGAGAAGTGCTCGATATCATTAAAGCCGATGTCATTCACATTGCTGTCGTTGCCATCGGACAGCAGATCGTTGAGATCGTAATGGATGATGCAGAGGCTGCAATGTTTAACATCGGAGAGCAGGTACAGGTAAGTACAAAAGCGTTTGCACCATCACTAAGTCACTTGAAATAAAATTTCTATAGAGTCGGATCTTTAGCCGGAGGAGAAGTATCAATTTCTTCCATCTTCTCACTGCTCTGCATCCGCCACCAGACAAACAGAGCGATCAAAAACGGCTCAAACCGTGCGGCATAGCTGCTCAGGAGTGATCCAAGGTTACTCAGCAGTTCCAAAGGCATCCAGGCGTGATGCAAGTAAAACATCAAATCGTCATTGCCCAGTGCCGTAGAGACGATCAGCGAAAGCGAGATCACGAACATTGTCAAAAAATGCAGACCGATCAGCAGCGCCATCCCGTTAAAGATCTGATCCTGTTTCTGTTTACGCGAGCCGGCATAGGTCAACACAATGGCGAGTAGAAGTGCGAGGGTCATCGGCAGGTTAAAGGTGATCGCATCGATATCCAGGGCTACATCAAACACAACCGAGCGGTCCTCTCCCTCAAATCCGATGCAGGGATAGCGGTTGGTCGCCGTCATAATGATATTATCCGCTTCGGTATGTGCCTCGACGAGCCGGATATCATAGACCCATCCGGCCGCTTTGAACATGGGTACAGTGACGATCTGCTGATACACCGTCTTTACACCCAGCCAGAGCGGCAGAGTGATCGCATAAAAGAGCAGAAAAAGTCCGAAGAGCTTTGCGATCTTACGCAGG
>DAOWOG010000157.1 GCA_030642185.1 Helicobacteraceae bacterium
ACCGACGTCAGCAATATCGCCAACAGCAGCAGTCTCATTTTTTCAGGACCCGCTTATGAAAATCCTTCTCTTTAAGACCGTTTTTGATCGTTTCATCTTTCCAGATGAGCGTGGTTTTTTTATCGTTTTGATGATTGGTCATCGTTATTTTTCCGATACGCCATACGCCATCGATCTTATTGTAGTCATCAAACGTTGCCGTTTTGAGCAGTTCATGTTTGCGATCGTAATAATCGACCTGCATCGTTAAGAAAGTTTCGGCATTAACGAGGGCAATCTGTTTGGTGTAACCTGAATTCTTTGTATTGGGTACACGCACCGTCTTATAGATCTTTTTGCCATCAGGCATCAACTCTTCGGCATCACCTTCGTAATCATACTTCTCAATGTTAAACGCGGTCAGATCTTCATAGCTAAACTCGCTGCCCATAAAGGAGCCGGACTTGTTACGCGAAGCGATCCGTTTTACCCGCTTCAGCGCCGGCAGATAAAGCCACTGATCATCATCTTTATCTGCATGTTCGTAACTCAAAAACTTTGTTCCTTTGACATCCGAAGGAGAAAGGAACTCCATCAAAGACTTATCACCGCCATCACGTTCGAGTACTTTCATTTTCATATCGCGAACGCGCTGCTGTCCACCGGCGTTGATCAGTACCATCTGCATCTGTGATACGGCGTCCTTGTAGCCGCTCATCACTTCATCCGTACGCTTTGCCACTTCAAAATTACTCATGGCCCATACACCTACGCTCAAGATGATCGGTAAAAATATTTTCAACATAATTATCCTTCTTTGACATGTAAACTTCCAAAGTTTAACACAATATTACGCCACCTCTTTATAATCCTACTTTCAAACACAAATGCTATAATCACCTCCATTATAATACATAAGGTTTTTCATGGGACAGACCATTACTGAAAAGATCTTCTCCGAGCATGTCGGCAAAACCGTCTATGCAGGGGAGATCGTCCGTTCACCGATCGATATGGTTATCGGGAATGACATCACGACACCGATCTCTATTCATGCATTTGAGCAGAGCGGTGCATCATCGCTGGCCAATCCTGACGGTTTTTCAATCGTACTCGACCACTTCATTCCGGCCAAAGATATCGCTTCTGCCAATCAGGCCCGTATCAGCCGTGATTTTGCCAAAAAATATAAACTCAAAAACTTTTTTGATGAAAAAGATATGGGGATCGAACATGCACTGCTTCCTGAAAAGGGACTTGTCGGTCCGGGTGACGTGATCATCGGTGCGGACAGTCACACCTGTACCCACGGCGCCTTGGCTGCTTTTTCTACCGGGATGGGCTCTACGGATCTTGCCTTTGCGATGATCACCGGCGGCAACTGGTTTAAAGTACCTGAATCGATCAAAGTCGTTCTTTCGGGAAAACCGGGCAAATACACCACCGGTAAAGATATCATTCTGGAAATCATCCGCATGATCGGTGTGGACGGGGCGCTTTATCATACCCTTGAGTTTACCGGAGACACCATTGCGCACCTCAGTATGGATGACCGCTTCAGTATGTGCAACATGGCCATCGAAGCCGGTGCCAAAAGCGGCATCGTCGCCTACGATGACATCACAGCCGAATTTTTGGCTGACAAGCCATTGGCTCGCGCACCGCGTATTCATTACAGTGATGACGATGCTTCTTATATCCAAACACTTGAAATCGATGTTGCGGCACTGGAAGCAGTCATTGCCTATCCATTCCTGCCATCTAACGGGCATAGCATTTCGCAGGCCGTCGCCGACGATATCAAGATCGATCAGGCATTTATCGGAAGTTGTACGAATGGACGTCTGAGCGACCTTAAAATCGCATCCGAGATCCTAAAAGACAAAAGAGTCCATGAAGATGTCCGCCTGATCGTCACCCCGGGAACACAGCGTATTTTACGTGAAGCGAACCATCTGGGTTATATTGACATTATCGTCGATGCCGGCGGGGTTGTTTCCAATCCAACCTGCGGTGCCTGTCTGGGCGGTTACATGGGAATTCTCGGTGACAACGAAGTCGCTGTCTCTACGACGAACCGAAACTTTGTCGGACGTATGGGCTCGCGCAGCTCCAAAGTCTATCTTGCCAACTCAGCAGTGGCAGCAGCCTCTGCCATTACCGGTGTCATTACCGATCCGGCAACTATAAAATAGTTTTGGGTGATGGGTTTTGAGTGATGAGTGAAGGTGCTGGGTTTTCAAATGCCGGATAATTCAAAACCAGACACACAACACACAACACATAACACACAACACCCTTTCCCCCTTCCCTGCGTTATCTTTGCCGGCGGTAAAAGCTCACGAATGGGAAGTGACAAATCACTGCTCCCTTTTGGCGGGTATCCTACACTCGCCCAGTTCCAATTCGAACGGCTTCAACACCTCTTCTCACGTGTTTATATCTCCGCCAAATCGGCTGAAAAGTTTGATTTTACTGCCGAAGTGATTGAAGATCCGCAGAATGCAAAGGTATTTGCCCCGACTGCCGGATTTACCGGTGCCTTTCAAACGCTTGATACGGATCGGATCTTTGTACTGAGTGTTGACACGCCCTTTGTCGGTGAGGCAGAGATCTCGGCACTTCTTGCGGTCGATTCCCCGCAGCTTGATGCGGTGATTGCCCGTACTTCAACCGGGGGCCACCCCATGTGCGGTGTCTATCACCGCTCCCTGTTGAGTGAGTTTGAATCGATGCTTAAAACAGATAATCATCGTCTGGGTATGCTGCTTAAAAACAGCCGAACCCGATTTGTCGATTTTGAGGATGAAACAAAGTTTGCCAACTTGAATCATCCGCATGAGTATGAAGCAGCATTAAAGAAAATTAATCGCCATAGTTTTTAAAAGCCATCATGCTTTGGTATAATCTAATCACTATTTTTACGTAAAGACAATAAAATGAATTTAACCCACCTCGATGAAAAAGACCGTCCAAAGATGGTCGATGTCTCGGAGAAAAAAGAGACAACACGTGTTGCGATAGCAAGCGGACAGATCAGTATGAGTCAGGATGCCTTTGATGCGATCGTTACAGAGAAGACAAAAAAAGGGCCTGTTTTACAAACAGCTGTGATTGCCGCTATCATGGCTACCAAACAGACAAGCAATCTTATTCCGATGTGCCATCCGCTTAATCTCAGCGGCATCAACTGCGATGTTGAAGAGATAGCATCGCTTCCGGGCTTCAAACTGACGGTAACTGCCAAACTGACCGGACAGACCGGTGTCGAAATGGAAGCACTGACAGGTGTTAGTATCGGGTTATTGACTATATATGATATGGTCAAAGCCATTGACAAAGGCATGGTCATTTCCAATGTTCAGCTCGAATCAAAAACAGGAGGAAAAAGTGGTGAATATCAACGAAATTGATCAGAAACTTGAGCTTGTTTATCCAACAGACTGGCGTTATAAAATTGTCGGTGCCGAACGCAAAGCCTTGGAGCAGGCGGTCAAAGATGTGATTTTGGAGCGTGAGCATACGCTTGGCCATTCCAACACAAGCAAGACCGGAAAATATGTAAGTATGAATCTCGATCTTCTTGTTCACAACGAGGACGAACGCCAGTTTATCTACGAAGCACTTAAGGCCCATCAGCATATAAAAATGGTTTTATAAGCAATTAGCGTTATAATTATCTTTTGACATAAAGGGCACCTCTAAAAACCCTAGATATTCTCAGCGATACAGAGAAATTCACAATCAAGGCGATACTTTGAAAGCCTAGCCATAGCTAAGGTGAGAAGTACCAACGCAGAGTGTGTGTTTCTCTGCATCGCCCGCAGGGAGGGTAAAAGAGGGACGATCTAGCACAAAACTTTTCATCGTCGTAGCTATGGCTATGACTCAAAAAAGATTTTGCACTACCTTACCCCTCTTTTACCCTCTGAGGATATTTAGGGTTATTAGAGGTGCCCTAAAAAGGGAATCATCATGGATCTGCAAAAATTTGAACGGGATGTTCAAAACAAATATGCCACAGAACACGGGAGTGACGTTGATAAGAATGTTGCTGACATTATAGAATACGTAGCGCAGGAGTGGTCTATCCCCTCGGATAAACTGAGCCAGCATGAACTCAAGGTGATCACCAAAACGATTGTTGATACCGAAACCAACGTCCTGCATGATGAGGTACAGGATCTGCTGGTGCAAAAAGAGCGTATTGAGCGCCAGCTTGAGCGTAAAAGAGATGACCTTCAAGAAGCCAAGTACAAGGTGTTTGATGCCATTGAAACTACTTTGGATGAGACGTCATTTGAGACACTCGGAAAACTCCATCAGATCAAACTGCAGACCATTGATCTTTTTGATATGCTTGAGGAGATGGTTGAATCTGCCATTGTCACAACCCTGGAGAAAGGTCATGACACGGAAGAGACCATCGAAGAGATCACCAAAGAGCTTACCTTTGAAACATTGAGCGAAGGACCTTTGAGCACGATTAGAATACGTACCGTCATGTCAGCTATTTTGCAGACAGCCACCGATGTTGCCGATGCAAGCCCTACCAAGGGCGAGGAAATTATTCGCGGTACAATGCGCGGAATGCGTACCGGTCTGGTTAAATCTATCAGTCATTTCAAAAAACAGCTGCTCTATATGCCGGATGAGGCGAAGTCACTGTTGACAAGCGGCTATGACGGTCTTCACGATGAGCTGCAGCGTTCCGATCAGCTTTTCACCCAACTGGTCGATGCCATTGCAGAGAAAAGTTCCAGTACGTCAAAAACACTGATTGAAAAAATCAGCAAAGAGATCCATTATG
>DAOWOG010000165.1 GCA_030642185.1 Helicobacteraceae bacterium
ATATTAATATCGGGGGTGAGACTTTAGTCTTACTGTGAGGGGCTACAAGCTTGTTAATGGGACTAAAGTCGCACTCCCAAGAAAGAAAAACTTCTTAACTTAATGGATTGAGATCCCTGAAGGTTGCCACCTGGCCCTAAAATTTAAATAATAGCTTAGCAGATGTGGGTTTAGAGAAGTGTCGTACAAATTGGATCAAACTCTCCAACTAGTCGCATCATGTTTAAAAATATATACTAATACAGCCATAGTTGAAGCCGCCAATAACAATGCAACGATTTCAATCATTTAATCTTCCTTTTCAAGTTCATCTAACTTTTCTTCAATCTCTGTTTCGATTTTCTTATAATATACACTAAGACCTATTAAGCCAAAAAAACCTATGATTCCCAATAATAATACAAATATTGGCTTTTCACCGGACAATACAGCATACACTAAAATTATTATTGCTGATGATAGAGCAAACAAAACATTAAACCAATCTTTTCTTTTCTCTCTTAAAATATCAATATCTTTGATCAATTTATCTTTTGTGCTCATGTTGGAAATTATATCATAAAGAATTTTACACTTTTTGATAAAAAAATTGTTGATAAATATCTACTATTGTCAGAGAATCCCATGAAATGGGATATCTTTTGTACGACTAAAGTCGCACTCCCTGAAAAACCAGTACTTCTTTCGCAGTTTCAGAACGTCAGAAACCTATGAATGGTTATTGAACTAAGTGGAGATATCGCCTCTCATATAACCGCTGAATAATTGTAGCGAGTCTTGTTGTAAGCAAGTCGTAGCTATGAGATGGCATTGTTCTCTCCGAAATAATCAAAACCAACCAGGCTTCCAGCTTCACAATCAAAACATAGTAATTGCAGTGGCATACCGTCTTCATCCTACACCCCTGATCCTACACCCCTGTGAGTGAATATCCACTTTTAATGTGAATGGGAAATTTAAATAGCAAATTATTGACTAATTTCAAACTTGCTAAAATACGTATAACTACACGTATAGGAGTGAAGTCATGCAAAAAAAATTGACGATTACACTTGATGAACAGATATATTACGGACTAAAAGAGGTCATTGGAGCGGGGAAAATAAGTCGTTTTATTGAAGATATCGTACGCCCGTATGTTGTAAAAGACGATCTTGCCGCATCCTACAAAGAGATGGCTGCTGACACTGAAAGAGAAAAGGAAGCACAAGAGTGGGCTGAACTGCCTTTTAGCAGGGATTTGGTGAGTTGATTTTGATACTTCTGTTGGTGGCAACGTTAAAATAGGACTTTACTAGCGGTTGTCTTTCATATAGGTAAGGGATAAAGACTCAAACAGATCGGTTTCGAGTCTCAAAGTAAGATTGTCATTTTCTGTTGCAGCAAAGACAATCTGATAAAAACGGTTCCAGTCGTTATTGATCGGCATCAAAGAGCGCAGCGGATCATTTTTTTCAAGCTCTGTGATTTTTAAAGGCGGTGTGGAGTTCAATGTCATACGATACATCGCAGTGTTGCCATCATGATCAGGCATCTCAAGTGTCTCTTTGTTTTTTGTATAGAGCGTAATTAAAAAAGTCTCATTCGAGTCAAACTGATCAGGCACGACATAATTGAGATAGATCGTTGAGAGAATAGCCTTTCGATGCCCGTCTTTTTCAATGGTGCCGGTTCGCAAACTGGTCACAGCACGTTCCTGTTGACTGTCAAGCTTTGTAAAATATTCAAAAGCGGTTGTTTTTGAACAGCTGCTCAGCAGTAAAAGAAGTGTCACTAATGCAAGATAGAGGCGCATGTTTCTCCAACGAAGATAGATAACGCAATTATACCGAATCTGCACGCTTGCGAGCACCTTCCGTGATCCGGGTTAAACAACTTTTTAATGATTCTTGACTATAATCACTTAAAATTACGAGAGGGGAATAATGTGGGAAAACGACTGGCTGTAGCTTTTACCGGACCTTCCAACAGCGGTAAAACGACGCTGATCTTAAAAGTGGCACGCAAACTGATCCATGAACGCGGAATGCAGGTTGCCATCATCAAAAATGATCCGAAAGACAAAGCAAGCTTTGATGTTCCCGGTAAAGACAGTTATAAATTTTCTGACACCGGAGCAGAAGTTGTTGTCACATCGCCGACTCGAACGACCTATTTCTCGCAACGTCATAAAGGTCTTGATGAGATCATTACAATGTTTGAACACTTTGACATTCTTCTGGTTGAAGGATTGAAAAACCTGCCGCTTCCGCGAATCAGTATATTTCGTGATAAGATCGATACCGATTATTTTCCTTTTATGGATGCATTGGCGGTTGATCACACCATTAATATAGATACTTATAATTTACCTCAAAACATCAGCATTCTTGATCTTAATGATTCTGAAACGGTCATAGAATGGATTTTAAAACATGCCAAGGAGATATAAATGAAAACACTAGCCCCTGTATTTCAAGCCATAGAAAACGCTGCTCTTCGTATCAGAGAATCGATTACCAATGAGGACACAGACTATTCAAGTCAGTCCAATCAATCCGGTGAAGTTCAGCTCAAGCTTGATATTCTCAGTGATCTGATTATCGCCGAAGAGTTTTCCAATGTTCCTTCTGTTAAATCGATTGCCAGCGAAGAGAAAGAAGAAGAAGAAATTCTGCATGAAGACGGAGAAATCCTGGTCGCATACGATCCGCTCGACGGTTCAAGTCTGATCAACGTCAATCTCAGTGTCGGTTCTATCTTTGGAATTTATGATGGTGAATGGAGTGCAGAGAAGATGATCGCGTCCGTTTATGTTGTTTATGGACCGAGGACAGAACTGGTGACTGCCTATAAAAAGCAGGTCCGTCATTATATCTATCGACACGGGCGCTTTAAAGAACTTGAACAGATCAAAATAGGTAAAAAAGGCAACTTGAACGCACCGGGCGGTACACAGCAAAATTGGACAGCACATCATAAAACAATGATTGACGGGCTCTTCAATGAAGGTTACCGTCTGCGATATTCAGGCGGTATGGTTCCTGATCTTCACCAGATTCTACTCAAAGGCGGCGGACTGTTCAGTTATCCCGCAACTTCTGACAAACCGGATGGAAAGCTCAGAAAACTTTTTGAAGTTTTTCCGTTTGCCTTTGTTTATGAGATGGCCGGCGGCGGTGCGATTGATGAAAACGGACAGCGTCTAATGGAGCTTCCATGCAGCGATCCGCATGAAACATCACCCTGCTTTTTCGGTTCGGAGTATGAGATTAACCGGGTAAAAGATGTCTACAGCGGAAAATGAGAAGTTTGAGCGTCTCCTCGACGAGGCGATGAAGAAAATGCAGGAGTGTCAGCTCAAATATACGCTAAAGAGCTGCAGCGACTGTGAACACTTTATCGGATGTGACATCCGAAAGGCATATGTGCAAGCTGTCTACGACAGTATGTCCAAGGGTGAAACCGGCGGATTTGAATTTTAAAGTTCCCTGTAATCAGAGCAAAAATCAGAGCAAATAAATTATTAAAGAAGAAATATGAGTAATTACTATACAACACCGATCTATTATGTTAATGGCGAAGCCCATATCGGACATGCCTATACAACTTTCATTGCCGATATGCTGGCCCGTTATTCACGAATGATCGGCAATGATACTTATTTGCTGACAGGAACGGACGAACACGGTCAAAAAATCGAAGAGTCGGCTAAAAAAAATAATAAATCGACCAAAGAATTTGCTGATGAGATCAGTGAAACATTTAAGAATCTCTGGGATGAATTCTCAATCTCTTATGATCAATTTATCCGAACAACGGATGAAGAACATAAACAGGGTGTGCAAAAAGCTTTTCAGAAGATGTATGACAAAGGCGATATCTATAAAGGTCATTATGAAGGCCATTATTGTGTCAGCTGCGAAACGTTTTTTCCGGAAACACAACTGGTTGACGGTGAATTTTGTCCGGATTGCGGACGAGCGACCAATATCGTCAAAGAGGAGAGCTACTTCTTCCGTCTGTCCGATTATGAGCAGAAACTTCTGGATTACTATGAAGCGCACCAGGATTTTATTTTGCCGAAATCACGCCGTAATGAAGTGATCAACTTTGTCAAAGGCGGATTGAATGATCTTTCTGTCACACGTACGAGTTTTACCTGGGGTGTCAAGCTTCCGGAAGCGCTCAATGATGACAAGCATGTTATGTATGTCTGGCTGGATGCACTCCTGAATTATGTTACTGCTCTTGGATATGGCAGTGATGATGAGAAAATGCATTATTGGCCGGCGACGATACAGCTTGTAGGAAAAGATATTTTGCGTTTTCATGCGATCTACTGGCCTGCGTTTTTAATGAGTCTTGATCTGCCGCTTCCCAAACATATCGGTGCACATGGATGGTGGACACGTGACGGTGAAAAAATGAGTAAGTCCAAGGGAAATGTCGTCAATCCCAAAGAGGTGGCCGATGCCTACGGATTGGAAAATTTCCGCTATTTTATGATGCGTGAGGTTCCTTTCGGACAGGACGGTGATTTTTCCCAGCGTGCCTTTATAGATCGTATCAACTCTGATCTGAGCAATGATCTTGGCAATCTTCTTAACCGTATTATCGGTATGAGCGGCAAGTATTCGGATTTTCAAATCGACAGTAAAGATGTAGCACAGTTTCATTCCAAAGAACTTGATGATATGAACACGGTGCTCGACGGGCTGGAAAAGTATCTCGATGAAGTTC
>DAOWOG010000237.1 GCA_030642185.1 Helicobacteraceae bacterium
CCGGCCTGTACTGCATGTTTCATTGCCTCTGCCATCATCATCGGATTTTGCGCCTGAGCAATCGCCGTATTGGTCAAGACGCCCTCAGCACCCAGTTCCATAGCATAGGCAGCATCACTGGAACAGCCGATACCCGCATCTACGATAACCGGTACATTCACGGCATCACGGATAAAGACAATGTTATAGGGATTTTGAATCCCGAGACCTGAGCCGATCGGTGCAGCCAGCGGCATAACCGCGTGGGCACCCGCATCCTCCAGGCGTTTTGCCATGATAGGGTCATCACTGGTGTAAGCCATAATCGTAAAGCCCTCTTTAGAGAGAACTTCGCACGCTTTAATCGTCTCGATCACATCCGGATAGAGCGTTTCTTTCGTATCGCCGATCACCTCAAGCTTGATCAAGTCAATCCCGGTCGCTTCACGTGTCAGACGAAAGGTCGTAATAGCCTCTTCTGCCGTCACACATCCTGCCGAGTTTGGCAAAAATCTGACATTGGTTCCTGCAAAGGTATCACGCAGGTTCTCTTTATCGGGATCTGTAATATTAAGACGGCGTACCGCCACCGTGATCAATTCTGATCCGCTCGCAAGCGTCGCTTCTTTGGTCGTTTCAAAGTCTTTATATTTGCCGCTGCCTACGATCAGGCGGCTTCCAAGTTCATATTTTCCGATTTTTAAGATATTATCCATAAAAATCTCCTTGTTTTTATTAAATGGGGTTATAGCATAAGCAATCTGTTACGATTCTTATTCATCGTTTTTAGTGGTGCCCTTTAGCAATTCAACAATGGTTCTCGGAAGCAGGTCGTACTCAATCCTGCGAATCTTTTCGCTAAAGCTTTCGATGCTCTCTCCGGCCGCTTTGACAAAGGATTCCTGCGCGACCACTTCTCCCCCGTCAAGTTCTCCGCTGACCCAGTGAACTGACACCCCGCCCTCTTTGTCACTGCTCTCAAAACTGCGCTCAATGGCTTGAGCGCCTTTAAACTTCGGCAGCAAAGAGGGGTGCAGGTTGATAGCGCGAATGTTATCGGTAAAGTGCGGGGTGAGGATACGCATAAATCCGGCCATCACCACCAGGTCATACGGATAGCTTTTGATTTTGTCCACCAGAACACCGTCAAAGGTTTCACGGCTCTCAAAATCTTTATGATCAATGATATCGACATGAATGCCTTTCACTCTCGCTTTGGCAATGCCGCCTGCGTCCGGCCGATTGGTAATGGCGGCAGCCACTTCAAGCTCGCGTCCATGCAGTTTTTCGATCAGGTTAAGCAGGTTGGTCCCGGTCCCGCTGAATAATATAATGATCTTTTTCATAAGGAAGCAAGATTTTCGATGAGATCAAGGGGCGTCATAGCATAACTGTTCTTGTCATACATAGCGGCGGCACACGTATGTGCCAACGAGGCGTTTATGGCGGCATCCAGCGGTGTATACCCCTGTGCCAGGAGTGCACCGACAAGACCGCTGAGCACATCACCGCTTCCCCCTTTGGCCAGGACATTGGTGCCGTGCGGGTTGATAAAATACTGTGCACCAGAAGCGATGATTACATTGGCCCCCTTCAGCAGCAGTGTGACATGCGGATAGGCCTTTGAAAATAGTTCTGCATACTCAAAACGTCTGCGTTGCAATTCACTGACGCTGATGTCGGCCAGACTGCAATGTCTGAGCAGGCTTATAAACTCTTTTGGATGCGGGGTCAATATGACATTTTGTCGTTTCAGAAGGGCCCTCAGCATTGGATGTTCAAAGATATCAGCATCGAGTATCAGCGGCAGGCTGTGATCGAGGAGCTGCGTCAGTTCTGATTCGGAAAATTCCTGTCCAAGTCCCATTCCCAGTGCCATCGCCGTCATCGTTGATGGCAGCAGATGCGACTGCATCAGTTCGTAGGGAACATTCACTTTTTCATTGGAAAGCAGCGTGACCAATCCGCAGCCAAAACGAAGCGCCGCACTTGCTGCAATGACACCGGCCCCCTCTTTTTCACCGCAGATCACACCGAGATGTCCATACGTACCCTTATGAGCATCATGCCTGATACGATTGGGCAGTTTCATATCTTCGTTATCGAGCAGCTGCCAGGAGGAGCCGGTTTCATACATGCTGCGCGAAAGTCCCAGGTCCAGGACCTCTATCCTGCCCACACAGGCTTTTGCCGCATCACTGAACATGCCCCGTTTCAATGCACCCATCGTCAGTGTTGTATCTGCTCTGAATGTCTCTGCTTCAAGCGTACCGTCAAGATGAAGTCCTGAGGGGATATCGCAGGCAATCTTCACCGCCGAGGCTGCATTCATCTGCCTAAGCAGCCGTGTGCCTGCTTCATCAAATGCACGGGAAAACCCGCTGCCAAAAAGCGCATCCACCACAACATCCGGCGCGCCCAACGTATCAATAAAATGGACACCAAGTGCCTTTGCACGTTTATACTGCAGCTGAGCCATAACGGATTTGGCACCGTAAGGAAGCATCACAGCGACATCAAAATCGCCCTGTATCAGACGCGCCAAAGCAATCCCGTCGGCACCGTTATTCCCTGCTCCGCAGATGATCACGATCGAATGAGTATCCGAATGGTTTTCTTTGATAAAATCCGCCATTCCATCGGCAGCATGCTCCATCAGCAGATCTTCGCTTAATTCAAATTCGTCATAACAGCGCTGATCAAGCGAAGCGACCTCTTCAAAAAGCTTTTGCATAATACACCTGTTTTTTTAAGCATTATACCATTTTGAGCACCCATCACCCATCACTATTTACTTTTCTCTCTTATCCATTTTTAATCACTCTTGGTGTAAAATCTATCGAAAAAGAACAGCAAGGCCTTTCTTAACATGCAATCCACACCAAACCGTCACGTTGAAGTGCTCGACAATGAAGATGAAATTGATATCAAAGAGATATTTGCCGTAGTCCTGCGTTATAAAATATCGATTGTCGTCCTTACCATAGTGGCAACGTTGTTTGCTCTGGTCAACTCCTATTTTTCTCCCAATATCTATCAGGCTGAAACCGTACTGAAACTGGTCGCAGAAAACCGCTATTCACGCAATACTGATTTTATGGCAATGGCGATGGGAGGACAGGGAAGCAACATCGATGATGAGATCGCTGTTATCCAGACCCGCTATATGGCGCAGGAAGCCCTCAAAGAGCTCAACATCGGCACACGCTATTTTACCACCAAATATTTTCGGACCCGTGAGCTCTATAAGGATTCCCCTTTTGTCGTCACATCAGGATTTATGACCCCCAATGCCCAGGGTGCACGCTTTGAGCTGATCCCGATCGATGAAGAGAGCTTTACACTGCGGACTGCGCCTCCCGGTGGTCTGCGCAATATGCTGCGCAACATCGTTTCTCCGCCGCCGGAAGATAAACGTCCTATCCGCTATGAGGGAGAACATCAGTTCGGCAAGCAGATCGATACACCGTGGTTCAGCTTCACTATCCAGAAGATCTACGATCTGACTAACAGCAACTACGCTTTCAGTGTCATCCCAAATGAGTATATGCCCGGCTTTATCCAGGGTGGGCTCTCGGCATCGAGCTATGTCAAATACGGCAACATTATCCAGCTTACTTTCGATGACACGGTTCCTCTGCGCGCCAA
>DAOWOG010000348.1 GCA_030642185.1 Helicobacteraceae bacterium
AATCACAGCAAAACAATGGAAAGCAATCAAAGAGTCCTCGAGAAAAAGGGAATGCAATATGATGTCATGAAGATGGCAACCTATATTTACTACGCATTCAGCATAGAAGAAAACGATTAATTCTCACTTCCTCCACAACATAGGGACAGGGTGTTCAACTTAAAAGGAGTGCTAATGCGATTACTATTAACTTTTATATTGCTTTTTACATTTTTACATGCAGACAATATCTATGAAGACGATCTGACTGCCGATGATGCCTATGAAATGCAAAAGAAAGGTGAAGCCATTATCGTTGATGTGCGTACTGCCGTAGAGTTCCTCTATGTCGGCCATGGCGAAGGTTTTATCAACATTCCGGCCTACTACTGGACCTATGATCCGAAGTCCCTTGATACCCGTGTCAAGAGTGCTGATTACGAGGTGAAAAATTCCAAGGTTAAAGATCATCAAGGTGTTCAAAAACTTTATAATCCAAAAGAGGTCATCAACCAGAACTTTACAAAAGATGTCATGAAAGCGATGAAAATGCAAGGGGTTGATAAAGTGATTCTGGTATGCCGTACCGGCCCGCGTTCTATAGCAGCTGCAAACCTTCTTGCCAGGCAAGGCATTACGGCCTATAATCTTGAAGACGGATTTATTTTGGGCTGGAAAGAAGAAGGAATGCCGTGGGGCGGCCAATAGAGTCCCCTCCTCAATAATTCCTCTCTTTGATAATTTCACTGATCACATCAGCTTTTGCCGGTTTGCAATAAAGGTATCCCTGTATCTCATCGCACCCTTTTTCACGCAAGAATGCTTCCTGCTCTTTATTTTCAACACCTTCGGCAATGACTGTCAGACCAAAGCTTTTTCCGAGCGCAATCGTTGCTTCGACGATTGCCTGGTTCCCTTCACTGCTGAACAGTTCTCGAACAAATCTTTTATCTATTTTCAGTTTATCGAGTGCAAACATTTTCAGATTGGACAGTGAAGACTCCCCGCTGCCGAAATCATCAATAACCAGTTTGTATCCTAACACATAAAGTTGGCTCAGATTTTCACTCACCACTTTATCATTCTGCATCAATGTACTTTCACTGATATCAAATTCCAATTCTCCTGTCCGGATCTCATATTTTTTGGAAACATCTTCGATAAATTCAATCAATGAATCATCATTCAGCTGTCGGCTTGAAAGGTTAATGGCGACATTGAAGTCAAATATCCCTTCTGCTTTCCACTGCTGTATCTGCTTACAGACATTTTCAATAACCCATTTTCCGATTTTTACGATTGATCCGCTCTGTTCTGCCGACAGGATAAACTTTTCCGGCAGCAGCATACCGTACTCTTTGCTTTCCATTCTTACAAGGGCTTCGACACCAACGACTTTATAACTGTTAATGTCAATCATCGGCTGATACATCAACAGAAAATCATTTCTCTTTTCTGCTTTTCGAATAGCCTGATCAATTGAAAAGTTCTCAATCGACTGCTGTTTCAAGGCCGATGTACTTATCCTGAAGTCGTTTTTTCCGCTTTTTTTCGCGTGATACATGGCAAGATCGGCAGCACTGATAAGCTCCTCGGGAGTGAATCCGTCTGCAGGGAATGTACTGATACCGATACTGACGGATATGTCATACTCTTTGTCTGCAAGTATAAACGGTTCTACAAAACGCCTCAGTATATTTTGGGCGATCATTTTGACATTTTTAATTTCAGTAATATCCTCGAGAATAATCAGAAACTCATCACCTCCCAGACGACCTACTGTATCTTCGGCACGTACCGATTTTTTTAATCGCTGGGCACTCTTTTTAAGCAGTTCATCGCCGTAGGCATGGCCGAGATAATCATTGATCTCTTTAAAATTATCCAGATCCAAGAAAAGTACACCCCCTGCACTCTTTCTGCGTTTTGAACGTTTCAGGGCCGAAGCGAGCCGGTCAAATATCAACACTCTGTTCGGCAAGCCTGTTAAAACATCATGGGTGGCAGTGTATTCCAGCTTTTCACGTGATTGAATAATTTCAGAGATATTGGACACCATAGTGACAAAATTGACAGGTTGATGATCTTCATCATAAACTGAATTAATCGTCAACCAGACAGGAATATCCTCACATTCTCTACGATAAATAGTGGTTTCACCCTGCCATCTTCCATGATCTTCCATGCTCTTGTATATCGCTTTGACAATACCTTTATCCAGGAGTTTCATAAAGAACGTTGAATGCTCGGCATGTACCTCATCCGCAGAAAGACCGATCATCAGTAAAAAAGATGCATTGACGGAAACAACCTTATGCTCACTGTCTTCGATCATTATACCCTCGGTTGACTCTTCAAACACCTTGTTAATCGTCTGTAACGTCCCTTCTGCTCTCTTTTGTTGCGTCACATTTCGGACAATGGCAACAACAGTGTCAAGTCCCTGTTTCTTAAAACCGGTTGGCAGTATTCTAATCTCATAACTGCTTTGCTTTGAGGCTAAGCCAAGTTCATATTCTATCACTTCAAGATGTTTATACTCAATTGCTTTATCAATCGCAGCCAGGAACTCTTCAGCCAAGGCTTCAGAGAAAATAGTTCTGACATTTTTATTGATATACTCTTCTTTATTGATGGGGGGGTCTTCCAAACCGCCGGAAGAGAAGACATCGAGGTAGGTGCCCTCCTTATCCAGGAGCAGGATAATATCCGGTATCGCACCGGCAATTGCATTAACATTCTGCCGTGAAGAT
>DAOWOG010000123.1 GCA_030642185.1 Helicobacteraceae bacterium
AAATCGAAATCACCATCACAAAAAAACCGATGATGCTCTCCAAGATCGCGATCAAGTCTGCCATAAAAGACTATCTCGCATAATGGCTAAAGAGATAGAACGCAAGTTTCTGGTTGATCTTACAAAGCTGGACAGACTTCCGGAAGGAAATATCATCCGTCAAGGCTATATCCCTGCCGAGGGAGCAACTGTTCGCATCAGAACTATGAATAAACTGGCATTTTTAACACTCAAAGGAAAAATGAAGGGTATCACCCGTTCAGAATTTGAGTACCCCATTCCTGTCGATGATGCCAATGCGATGCTCAAGGAACTCTGTGCACCTCCACTCATCGAAAAAACACGCTATATTATCAACTTTGCCAACCATGTCTGGGAACTGGATATCTTTGAAGGTGAAAATGAAGGGCTTATTTTGGCGGAAGTTGAGCTGGAGCATGAAGATGAAACAGTTGAACTGCCGGAGTGGATCACCAAAGAGGTAAGTGATGACAGACGCTATTATAACGCCAACCTGCGTCTTCATCCCTACACGTCGTGGAAATAGAAGAGTAACTCTACAGTTACACCGATATACATACCTGTTAAACATCAAATACAGAGTCATTCCAAGAGGTACAAAAGCATTATGAAAACATTTACAACGGAACCGATGCTTGAAATACTGGATTGGCTTCAAAGTCAGTTGAAAGAGGCTGAAGCCGGAAAAATTGTTGAATTTGAAGTACTTGATCCTGATACAGCCAGATCTACCTATGCCGGTGAAACAATCACGATAGAAGATCAACATTATATTTACAGAGGATATAAAGCCTGGGTTGATCTGGCAGAATTGCTTTTTTGCCGTATGCTAACACCAAAATCTATCCCTCACAATCGTATTCGCATACGTTTTGAAAAACTGGATATAAGGGATACTTTTCATACTGCAAAGACGACAGCAAAAGAGGAAAAATATGGCGTAGAGTCACCATTTTTTTCTATTCATAAAACTGAAGAGCCCGTTTTTTTGTCTGCATATCATAAAGCACTCCAAAGTGTCGATATAAACCGTAAAGTATCTGTTCTTGACCTGGGTATTAACAGCGGTGACGAGTTTGATATCATTAAAAAGTCAGTAGATGAAAAGCACTTTGCAAACATGCAGCTGACAGGTATCGATCACTCACATTCCGCTATCAATTTTGCAAAGAAGCGATTTGCAGAGAAAAATATACATTTTCACCTGCACGATATCAATGCGCTGGATATGTTAAATTTGGGCAGGTTTGATCTGATCATCAGTGTGGGAACCCTGCAAAGCCCCGATATCAACTTTAAACCCTTTTTTATGTCACTGGTACAAAATTATCTGACAAAAGAGGGAGCCGTTATTTTGGGTTTTCCAAACTGTAGATGGATGGGCGGAGAGATGATCTATGGAGCAAAAGCACCGAACTATGCCTACTCCGAGATGTCACTGCTGCATAATGATGTTGATTTCTGCAA
Organism: Helicobacteraceae bacterium; assembly: GCA_030642185.1. Classification (GTDB taxonomy): domain Bacteria; phylum Campylobacterota; class Campylobacteria; order Campylobacterales; family Sulfurimonadaceae; genus 4484-230. Next base: position 1,489 of record DAOWOG010000123.1, read on the forward strand.
ACGCTATCTTCAACAAAAAAAGTTCAGGGTCACGATTACGGGGAAAAGTTATATCTTTTTAACGGCAACACCTATCGGAAGGAGATAATCAAGGGGCCTGTGACAGACTACTAATACCCCAGCTCTGCTATCAAAGCTTCATAGGCGTACATCTCTTCATCCGATATCTGCTCTTTATCATCTCTTGGAACATCTTCAGCTTTATCGGTTGTATTTTCAGCTTGCTCATTCTCACTGTTTCCAACACTGCTGCTCATGATTGTCTCCTCTCACGTACACGTAAAAGCGTATTGTTTAAGATCGTATTATTATGAAAAATCTGCTTGTACTGCTTTGTCTGTTTAACTTTTTCCAGATTGTCAAGCTGAACAGATTTATGGGTATCGCTTCCTAAAAAGTCAATCATACCCTTTTCAACCAGTTTCAGAGCAATTTTTTGCGCCTCTTTTGAGTAGTAACCCGAAAGTGAGTTGATATTGAGTTGAAACAAAACGCCCATATCTTTTATCTGTTCATACTTCTCAAAATCACTGTATAAAAACCGGTAACGCTCCGGATGGGCCAGAACCGGTTGATACCCAGCCACTTTGATCCTGAAAATAATATCTTCCATATTGATAGGCGGCTGCATGTAAGACATTTCAAAGAGCAGATAATTTCCGTTGAACGTTAAAATATCTCCTTTTTCAATCAACTCAAGAAAGTGTTCATCCAGATAATATTCTGATGCCGCTTCAATTTCAATATCGATATTTCGATAGCTCAACTCACGTTTAAGCTCTTCAAGCCCACTCAAAATAATCTCCGATGTATTTGGGAAACGGTGACTCATCGTATGCGGTGTGGTAATGAGCTTTTTATAACCCAATGACTGTAATTTCAGGATCATCGCTATAGAGTCTTCCATTGATTTGGAACCATCATCAATACCCGGTATCAGATGCGAATGCAGATCAACCAGCAATTGATTATCATCTCTTACCTGTACTTTGTTACTTTCCTGATTTCGCCTGTCAACCATTAACGGACGTGACAGATCCGTATCATTCTCAGTGATTTTTTTTCGTTTTAACAACACTGAAATGAGCATAATCAGTGCAAGCAGAAGAATCACAATTACCGCCATCAATATAAGATTGATAATTATCAGGTTTTCTTCAAGAAAAGCCTTTTTGACTACTTGAGCATCACTGGAAACAGCACGCTCAACTTCTGTCGTACTTTCTGTCTCCGGAGATTTGTCTTCTGCTATGAGTGTTTTACGTTTATATCCTGCTTTATAGTATTCCGGCCTATCCATGCTCACCGACTGATCAGGTTTTAATGACGGCTCTTCTTTAACGTCCAAAGGCATAACATCGTCCTCAACCGTTATCACGTCAGGGTCATCCTCTTCGACTGCAATAGTAACAATCTCTTCTTCTATACCATTCTCATCAATCAAAACGGTCACAATCTCATTTTCCGGCTCACTCTGCTCTGTCAGAACCGCCTCCGTTCTTGACGCATTCATCTCCAAAACAGGAAGAAGTTCTTCTTTTTCTGTCGTATTAACTTCCTCATTGACTATTTTTGGCACAGATATCATCTCTGCTTCAAGCTCATTTGAAACCGTTTCATTTGCCTCTCTATGAAATGGATATCTTACGATAGTTCGATTGGCATCTTCTTCGTAAGCGTGTATCTTGATCACCAATGCATCTCTGTTCTTGTCCTGGACCGTATCAAGGACATGCAGCACGATCGTTTTATTTTCAAACGGACCGAGACCGACAACAAAGAATTCATTAAGAGGACGTTTGAAAATTGAAAATCCGTATTTTTTCTTCAAATAGATCATGTTCGGATCTTTTTCAAGGATGATCATTGCTTCTTCAGAAGCCGCCTCAGTTTCAAAAGTTTCTACATATATTTTATATTTTTCTGCAGATGCCGCAGCATATAGCCCAAATACGGTAAACATTAGAATAAAGATTATTTTCATTTTGTTCCAACTAGGGTTTTTAGAGGTGCCCATTATTTAATTATCGGAATTATAACAATATTAAATTAACAGTAACTCTGTAATATCTTCCATAATGGATACAATCACCTTACTTTAAATTTTGAAACCAAAATAAGGGTATAATCCGCTTATAAAACGACTCTTCCAAAGGTTAAAGAAAACGATGAAAATTCTATTTTTTCTTCTGCCACTCATATTTCTCTTCGGTTGTGAGACCGATATCAACTCTTCACAAGCCTCTGCGCCTTTCACCGAAAAAAAAGCTGAAGCCAGACAAAGCAGAGAACAATCCGATGCCCTGCTCAAACAAAAAGCAGTTCTCAGCGAAAAGCTCGGTATGATGGAGCTTGAAACAACCCATAAAAAAGAGCTCGAAGAGATCAAGATGAAAAAAGAGCTTGCCAACATTACAATGCAAAAAGAGATCGTTCTGGGAAAATTGGACTCTGAGCTTGAAATGAAACGTATTTTGCTCGAAAAAGAGAAGGAGATGGAACTGCTTAGACAGCAAAATCTTATTCGTGAAAGTGAACATCAACTCTCTGAGCAGCGTTATATACTCCTTTTTGCTTCACTGATTGTCATCATCCTGACCGGAGCCCTCTACTACTTTTTTAAACAACGCCATGCAAATAAACTGCGTGCCTATAACGACAATCTGGAGAAATACTTTCAGAACAAACAAAATGAATCGCGGGTTAAGGTCGCTGAAAAGATCATCGACACCATTGCGTCAGGCAACCTGAACAGAGAACAGGAATCCAGGCTTATCGAAGCGCTCAACGGACAAAACAGCAGGCAGATAGCAGCTCACGAGGATACTGTTGCTGATGATGCAGACGTCATCGAACATCTGCCCAATAAAGACTAAATATCTAGCTGCTTGCGTGACTCAAGCTGCAAGCGTGTAATTGCCTTGTCAAGATCAAGTGCTTTAAGCATATCTCCCGACTCTTCTACCAGTCCGAGTTCCAAGAGTTTTCTTATGCCATCATCAACTTCAAAATCCATTGGGATATTGTAGGTATCAAGCATGTAGTTTTCTATTTCATGGTCCAGTTGAACCCGGCTTATAGTTTGCTCACTCATTGTAAGAAAGAGATAGGCCAGCAGCGCTTCCTTGCTCTCCTCTGCTTCTGCCATATCGATCATGTAGGTCAGGACACCGACGTTATTGTCAAGGTTGTAAAAATAGAGATTCTTTGCGAGCTTTGCCATATAACGGGTTCTGTGGGTAAAAACTGTCTTGATCTGCCGCCAGAGTACGCCGCCGAATGCCCCAACAGCGACAATCAGGGAGATAGGATCGATCACCACACCGATCTTGCTTATCAGTGTTGCCAGTCCGCCGGCAGTTCCGCCTCCGCCGGTCACACCTATCTTCACTTTGTCAGGGAGACTCATCTTCACCTTTGTATTTGGAAAAAGCATCTCTAAATCTGCATGGGGAATATCTTTAAAGAGTTTAATAAAAATACGTTCGCTTTTTGGACCGTCAATCAAAAGGTGATTGCTTTTTCTCAGTCGTTTTTTCACCTTTTCAAGCGTCGCACCCTCTTTTTCAGAAATTTCTTCGGCACGCTGATCAAGTGTTTTTGGTTTGATAAGGATAAAAAGACGACGATAAATATTGATACGCAGCTTCTCTTTTTTAAGAAACAGTGTTTTCCATTGCCGCTTCTCATCATACTGGTGTGCCTCTCCCCGGAAGAAGAGAGAAAGGTCTTCAAAGTCATCAAAATCAACGCTGACTTCAACGCCATAGGGTGAAGTCTTTTCCATTGCCTCCGACAAAGACTCCTCTGTCAGTTCTTCATAATTTGCACTGTT
>DAOWOG010000189.1 GCA_030642185.1 Helicobacteraceae bacterium
ATCTCAGCCGGAGAAACAACAACTTTAACACCCGCTGCTTCAAGTGCTGCCATCTTCTCAGCCGCCGTTCCTGCACCGCCGGAGATAATTGCTCCGGCATGACCCATACGTTTACCCGCAGGTGCAGTTTGACCGGCGATAAATGCTACAACCGGTTTGGTGATGTTCTCTTTAATATAAGCAGCTGCCTGGATCTCAAGATCTCCACCGATCTCACCGATCATAACGATACATTCAGTCTCTGGATCTGCTTCAAACATCGGCAACAGTTGTTTGTATGAAAGACCGATAATCGGGTCTCCACCAATACCAACTGCTGTTGTAATACCAAAACCTTCTTTAACAACCTGGTTTGCACCTTCGTAAGTCAATGTACCTGATTTAGATATAAGGCCAACATTGCCTTTTTTGAAGATCATGCCCGGCATGATACCGATCTTACACTCTTCAGCCGTGATAACACCCGGACAGTTTGGCCCGATCGTCATCATACCGTGTTTAACTGAGTAAGCTTTAGCAGCTTGCATATCACGAACCGGTGCACCTTCTGTAATGATAACCGCAAGATCGATTCCGGCATCAGCTGCTTCCATCACTGCATCTGCAACAAATGCAGGCGGAACAAAGATCATAGAAACAGTAGCGCCTGTTGTAGCAACTGCTTCTTTAACTGTATTGAAAACAGGTTGACCAAGGTGAGTTTGTCCGCCTTTATTAGGAGTAACACCGCCAACAATCTGTGTACCATAAGCCATACACTGCTCAGCGTGGAAAGAACCCTCTTTACCTGTAAAACCTTGAACGATTACTTTTGTATCTTTATTGACTAAAATAGACATTAATTATTCTCCTTTCGCTGCAGCGACTGCTTTTGCAGCACCGTCGCCTAAATCTGATGCAACAATGATATTGGCAATATTTGCATTTTTAAGAATGACAGCCGCTTCAGGAGCATTCGTACCATCAAGACGGACAATAACCGGAACATTAACATCTGTAATTTTTGTTGCTTCTAAAATACCGTTAGCAATACGATCACAACGAACGATACCGCCAAAAATATTAACGAAAATTGCTTTGACCTTCGGATTTTTAAGAATGATCTCAAAACCTTTTGCAACGGTCTCAGCATTAGCCGAACCGCCAACATCCAAAAAGTTTGCAGGTGTTCCGCCCATGTAGTTGATCGTATCCATCGTACCCATCGCAAGACCGGCACCGTTTACCATACAACCAATTTCACCATCTAGAGAGATATAAGAGAGGCCATACTGAGACGCTTCACGCTCATCCGCATCTTCTTCAGAGATATCACGCATATCTTCGATATCCGGATGACGTCCAAGTGCTGAGTCATCAAAGCCCATTTTTCCGTCAAGTGCAATAAAATCGCCTGATCCGGTTTTAATCAATGGATTGATCTCGATCATCTCAGCGTCATTTTCCATATAAAGTGTATAGAGTTTTTTCGCAAATTTAATAAACTTGCCCTGCTCTGCTTTATCAGTGATACCAAGAGCAAAGACCAGTTCGCGTCCGTGGAAACCTTGAAAACCAATGGCCGGATCAACAGCTACTTTAATGATCTTCTCAGGAGTGTCATGTGCTACATCTTCGATCGCCATACCGCCTTCTGTAGAAGCCATGATTACCGGCATCTCTTTAGCACGGTCAAGGACAACACCAAGATAGAGCTCATCTTTAATGTCCGCACCCTCTTCGATGTAAACTTTTTGAACCAGTTTGCCCTCAGGTCCTGTTTGGTGTGTTACCAGTGTCATACCTAAAATTTCAGAAGCAAACTCTTTTACTTCATCATGAGACTTCGCGAGTTTAACACCCCCGCCAAGACCACGTCCGCCTGCATGTATCTGGGCTTTAACCACCCAAATGTTTCCACCAAGCTCTTGCGCATTTGCAACCGCCTGCTCAGGGGTATTCGCAATAATACCTCTTGGTGTCGGAACACCATATTTGGCAAATATCTGCTTTGCCTGATATTCATGAATATTCATTTACTCTCCTTATATTAAATTGGACGCGAAAGGAACAAGTCCCTTTCACTACGCTAACGCTGAGTTTCACCCGAGGGCATTCCCTTTGGTCGCTTCGGCAGCAGGCCCGCGCACAGTAAACCGTGCTTCGAGACTCAGCATTGGCAACTTTTCCTTAGGCTTTAGGGGCGATCATATCACCCGGAATCACATATTTATCGAACTCTTCTTCTGTTAAGAATCCAAGTTTGACAGCCGTCGCTTTTAGTGTTGATTTCTCGGCATGTGCTGTTTTAGCAATTTTTGCCGCATTTTCATAACCGATGTATGGATTAAGTGCCGTTACCAGCATCAATGAATCATGCAAGAAATGATCGATTCTGTCATGTACAGGCATGATACCGACAGCTGCATTGTCATTAAACGAGACGATGGAGTCACTAAGCAGTCTTACTGATTGTAAGAAATTGTAAGCAATGACCGGCTTAAAGACGTTCAATTCAAAGTTACCCTGACTTGCTGCAAAACCGATCGTTGCATCGTTACCCATCACTTGACACGTCACCATGGTAACTGCTTCACTTTGTGTCGGGTTGACTTTACCCGGCATAATCGATGAACCCGGCTCATTAGCAGGAATTTCTATCTCACCGAGACCACAACGCGGACCCGATGCCAACCAGCGGACATCATTCGCGATTTTCATCATATCTGCTGCCAAAGCTTTAAGCGCACCGTGGGCAAATACAAGCGCATCATGTGAAGTCAATGCATGGAATTTGTTAGGTGCGGTTATAAAGTCATGACCGGTAAGCTCAGACAATTTGGCAGCAACGCGTTCACCAAGTTCGGGGTGCGCATTCAGGCCTGTACCGACAGCGGTACCGCCAAGAGCAAGTTCACGCACTGCTTCAAGTGAATCTTTTGCCATTTTTTCAGTTTTTGAGAGCATCTCTACCCAGCCGCTGATCTCCTGACCAAGGGTCAACGGTGTTGCGTCCTGAAGATGCGTACGGCCAATTTTAACGACATCAGAAAAAGCGTCACTTTTCGCTTGAAGTGTTGCTTTCAATTTTGCGATAGCAGGCAACAGACTCTCTTCAACTGCAATGACTGCAGCAACATGAAGCGCTGTCGGGTAAGTATCGTTTGAAGATTGAGATTTATTTACATCATCATTGGGGTGAACCAGTTTTTCTGTACGGAAATCACCGCCGAGAATTTCAGTTGCACGATTTGCCAACACTTCATTGTTGTTCATGTTAGACTGTGTACCTGAACCTGTCTGCCAGACAACCAACGGATAGTTACCATCAAGTTTCCCAGCAAGCATATCATCGGCAGCCTGAGCAATTGCATCAGCTTTTTTTGCATCCAGTTTACCAAGATCTTTGTTGACAAGTGCCACCGATTTTTTCAGGTAAGAAAATGCACGCGTAATTTCATACGGCATTGTCTCTTCACCGATTGCAAAGTTATGAATAGAACGTTGAGTCTGAGCAGCCCAGTACGCATCTACAGGAACCTGCATTTCACCCATAGTATCTTTTTCTATACGAAAGTTCATCGTTTACGCTCCTTCAAAAAATTTGTTGTCATTAAGCGTATCGATCAGGGTCTGAACGGATGCACACGATTTGGCAAACATCTCTTTTTCAGCTTCATCCAGTGTTACTTCAATGATCTTTTCAGCGCCATTTGCGCCCAGCATTACCGGCACACCGCTGACAACATCATCATAACCATACTCACCTTCAAGCAATACGGCACAAGGGTGGATCTGTTTTGTATCTTTCAAAATCGCTTCAACCATAATAGCTGTTGATTTGCCCGGAGCATAATAAGCCGACCCTGTTTTAAGATGGGCAACGATCTCTGCACCGCCATGACGAGTACGGTCAACGATCTCATCAATCTCATCTTGTGTCAAAACATCTGAAAGCGGCACACCGGCAACAGTCGAGTAGCGAGGTAACGGAACCATATCATCACCATGACCACCCATAACGGATGCACGAATCTGTCCACCGCCGTAACCAAGTTTCTCCTGGATAAATGAGGCCATACGTGAACCATCAAGAATACCGGCCATTCCGATAACACGGCTGCGGTCAAATCCACTCTCTTGAAGTGCAACGTAGGTCATTGCATCAAGCGGATTGGAAACCATAATGATAATGGCATCCGGAGAGTATTTGGCGATCCCCTGAATCAC
>DAOWOG010000078.1 GCA_030642185.1 Helicobacteraceae bacterium
GGACATTTGATCCAGTGTGCCGGGGCTTCATCTTTATGAGGCTGTTTTTTGTTTGTATCGCTGCCAAAAATGTTAAAGAGATTCACGCAGACTCCTTTGGAATTTGAAAAATATTACACAGATGTTCAAACACATCCCTCTCTTTTGAAATAATCAAAAGATGATTATCCTGATATCGGAAAAGCCCCTCACACAAAAAGATTCCGGCTTCTATATCATATGGCCGCATTGTACCAAAAAATACCACATATTTTACAAAATGAGCATATGCCAATGAGAGGGCAACGGCACCAGGTGAACGAAATTTAAGGCCCGACTCTATCAATAAAGCACTGTATTTAGGGTGCAGCACCGCTTTTTCAAATATACCGACTTTGGAATAAGCATGTTGGCTGACAGGCTTCTGTGTAGAAAAATTATTTAGAAAAGTTATATAATGCTTTTGCTCAAAACGTACAAAACACTCACCGCTGGCAAAATTGGCCACCACGGCAGCGACAGTTTGACCCTCCTGCTGCAAAGCAATAGAAGCACCGTAATAGGGAAAAAGACTTTTGAAGTTGTCACTGCCGTCTATGGGATCGAGGATAATAAGATCTTTTCCTTCACCGATCAATCCGCTCTCTTCGGAAGAGATTTGACCGAAACAGGAAAGATGACGGATGAAAATTTGTTCAGCTTCAAGGTCAAACCCCATACTGACATCACCTCCAGCTCCGATATTACGAGGCTTAAAGAGTGATATATCTGTATTGTTACGTAGAAACTTTTCTACTTCACGGCACGCATATAGCGTTGCATCAATAAAATCCTGCACACTATCCCAGCAGCATTTTAGCGATACTTCGTGCTGCTTCACGTCCGTCATAAGCTGCTGTAACTACCAGATCTGCACCACGGTAGCAATCACCGCCGGCATAAATGCCTGAAGTCGTTGTCTGATAACTCTCATCGACAACAATACCGCCCCAACTATTTGTCTCGATACCATTTTCTGCCAGAAATGCCGGTGCTTCAGGATCAAAACCGAGCGCCATGACAATCACATCGGCCTTGACCTGGAACTCGCTCCCTTTGATCTCTTCCATACGCTGACGTCCGCTTTCGTCTTTCGCACCGAGTATCGTTTTGATCATCTCAATTGCGACTGCCTTATTCTCATCTCCAAGAATAATCTCTTTAGGCGAGGCATAAAAAGTAAAATCCACACCTTCTTCGATAGAGTTCTTATACTCTTTTTGTGAGCCGGGCATATTATGTGCATCTCGACGATAGAGAGCTGTCACACTTTTTGCTCCTTCACGTTTTGCCGTACGTACACAGTCCATTGCCGTGTCTCCACCGCCAATGACAACAACATCCATATCTTTAAAGTCAAACTTTCTTTCATAGGAAAGTCCGAAATTTTTACGCTGAATTGTCGTCAGATACTGCATGGATACATAAACATTATCCGCCTGCTCTCCATTGATACGTGCCATTTTGGCACGTGTGGCACCGACACCGATAAAGACAGCATCATGTTTATCTGCTATTTCAGCAAAGCTGATATCTTTGCCTACCTCATGATTAAGAACCAGTTCCATTCCCGCATCTTTAAGTAGATTGACACGGCGATCAACTACCTTTTTGTCAAGTTTGAAACCCGGGATACCATAAGTCAACAGTCCTCCGGCACGATCGGCACGTTCATACATCGTCACACCGATGCCTGAACGAAGCAGATAAGTCGCTACAGAAAGTCCGGCAGGACCCGAACCGATTATCGCTACCTTTTTATCAGTCGTTATTCCTGGAAAATCAGGTCTGAGTCCCTGCTTAAAACCTTCCTCATTGATATAGGTTTCAACCGAACCGATCGTAATTGCACCATGGCCGTCATTGAGAGTACAATCGCCTTCACACAGACGATCATGCGGACAAACACGCCCCATTACTTCGGGAAAAGGTGACGGTTCATTAGAGAGCTTAAATGCAAATTCAAGGTCCTTTTCCGCCACGGCTTTGAGCCATTGCGGAATATAGTTATGCAACGGACATTTATTCAGACAGTACGGATCACCGCACTGGATACAACGGTCACTCTGTGAAGCAGCATCACTTTTGCCGAAAAGTTCATAAATCTCACCAAAATCTTTTGTACGCTCAACTACCAGACGTTTAGAAGGGTCGATGCGTCCTGTCGTTAGAAATTCTCTCATCTTAAACTCCTTTTTCCTGGTCAATTGGCAGTTTTTTCAGGTTCTTCGGATGAACCAGCCAAAAGTTTCTGATCTCAACACGGAAATTTTCAAGCAGTTCAACCGCTTTTTCGCTTCCTGTTTCTGTCACATACTCTTTTAATAGACGTTTGAGGTAATGACGTGCCTCATCACCTTCATCGGTATCGATACGTACCGCCTCAACCAGTTCATGATTGACATTTTCAACAAAGGTGTGATCTGCATCATAAACGAATGCAATACCGCCCGTCATACCTGCACCGAAGTTGATTCCGGTTTTACCCAGAATGATTACAATACCGCCGGTCATATACTCACAGGCGTTATCTCCGGTTCCTTCAACAATGGCCAAAGCACCGGAATTACGTACGGCAAAACGTTCACCGACTGAACCGTTAATGAACAGCTTACCGCCGCTTGCTCCGTATAGACAGGTATTACCGCCTGAGCTGAATGATTCACCCTGAAGTTTGGAAGTGATAATGATCTTGCCGCCGTGCATCCCCTTGCCGATGTAGTCATTGGCATATCCATCCAGTCTTATCGAAACACCATTGATCAAAAAGGCACCCAGCGCCTGTCCGGCAATTCCACTCAGACTGATATGGATCGTATCATTTTTCAGGCCGGCATCCCCGTAATACTGTGCGATCTCACCACTGACACGAGCACCGAAACTACGATTCAGGTTACAGATATCGCGTTTAATACGGATCGGATGATCCGGATGTTTGATCGCGGTCATCGCCTCTTCAACTACCTCTTTTTCAAATTGATTTGAATCAAACGGATCATTGAACGGATGCTGACACGTATCAATACCCTCTTCTTTATGAAGAATGGCACTGAAATCAAATTTTTGCGCAAAAGGATCATTGACAACCTGGAGCACTTCACTGTGACCTACCATCTCTTCGACAGTTCTAAATCCAAGCTCCGCCATAATAGAACGAACATCTTCAGCCAGGAGTGAAAAATAATGAACGATCTGCTCAACGTTGCCTTTAAAGTGCTCTTTACGCAAGGTCTCATTTTGTGTTGCAATACCGACTGAACATTTATTGACATGACAGATACGCAGCATTTTACATCCGACAATAGTCAACACACCTGTACCGAATGCAAAACTTTCTGCACCCAGCATAGCTGCTTTTACGACATCCAGGCCTGTTTTGAGACCACCGTCTGTCTGCAGTTCCACCATCTCGCGAAGATTATTGGCTTTAAGGGCATTATGTGCCTCTGAAAGTCCAAGTTCCCATGGATTACCGGCAAATTTAATAGACGTTAACGGTGCAGCACCCGTACCGCCGTCACCGCCGGAGATAATAATTTTATCTGCATAAGCTTTGGCTACACCTGCAGCAATGGTTCCGACACCGGCAGTCGAAACCAGTTTAACGGTAATTTTAGCAGTAGGGTTGACCTGCTTAAGATCGAAGATCAATTGTGCCAGATCTTCGATGGAATAAATATCGTGGTGCGGCGGAGGTGAGATCAGGGTCACACCCGGAACCGTGTTACGCAGACGTGCGATCAGCGCTGTTACTTTATGTCCCGGAAGCTGACCGCCCTCACCCGGTTTTGCACCCTGGGCAACTTTGATCTGTATCTCTTCAGCACTTCGCAGATACGCCGGTGTGACACCGAAACGTCCTGATGCAACCTGCTTGATCTTTGAATTTCGTTCAGTACCGAAACGTTCAGCATCTTCACCGCCCTCACCGGAGTTCGACTGACCGCCGATTCGGTTCATGGCCGCTGCAATACTTTCATGCGCTTCCGGAGAAATTGAACCCAGACTCATCGCTGCAGATGCAAAGCGTTTGAAAATTTCCTCTTTTGGCTCTACTTCAGAGATATCAATCGACTTTCTATCTGCCTTGAATTCAAAGAAATCACGGATAAATTTCAGACCGCGTCCATTGATAATACGCGTCAGACGTTCAAAGTCCTCTTTTTTTCCTGATTCAACAACCGCGTGAATAGCGTGAATCACTTCCGGTCCGAAATCATGGTGTTCCTGTCCATTATAGAACTTGTAAAAACCACCGATATTCAGTGGAAAGATACGGTTAAAACCGGTCTCTTCACATGCTTCTTTATGTGCTTTTTTGATGCGTTCATCAATATCATCAAAACCAAGACCCGGGATGAGAACATGGGAATCACCAAAACATTTCTCTGTGATTTCATGCTTTAGGCCAATAACATCAAACAGACCGGAGTTACGGTAAGACGCGATTGTCGCGATCCCCATTTTGGACATAATCTTCAATAATCCGGCATTCAGTGCACCGTGAACTGCTTTAAGTGCTTCATGGCAAGACATATCCAAAGTGCTCTTGGTTTCAAGGTGTGCCGTCACTGTCGTATAAAGCAGACTTGGATAAACCGCACTTGCTCCGTAACCGATCAACACTGCTGCACCATGCGAATCCACAACTTCTCCCGTAACAGCGATAATCGAGACAAGATGACGGATTTTAACATCAAGCAGTGCCTGGTTGATACGCCCTACAGCCATCAACATCGGAATAACCGGATTTTTTTCATCAAATTCAAAATCATCCAGGATAACGATACGGACACCATCATCTTTTACCGCTTTAATAATCGTCTCTGCAAGCGCTTCTACACTGGATTCGAGATCTGTCGTGTAGGCAGTCGAGAAGGTTTGGTTATGGTAAAAAGCCTGGTAGCGCGGCGAGCGCTTATCGCCGAATGACTTGAGTACTTCCAGCTTTTCACGTGTAATAACCGGTGAGATCGCTTTAAGACGATGGGCATGCGTCGGAATTTCATCCAAAATATTATGAACTTCACCAAAACCGGTGTTCAGACTCATAACAACTTTTTCACGGATAGGATCAATCGGCGGGTTGGTAACCTGTGCAAATTTCTGCTTGAAATAATCACTGAAATTTCGCTGTTTTTCACTAAACGCAGCTAAAGGCGTGTCATCACCCATCGAACCGACGGCTTCCTTGCCATCACGCATCATCGGCTCAATCACCTGTTCAATGATCTCCTGCGTTATATTGAAGAAACGCTGGCGATGTACCATGTTTGTCTTTTCAAAGTCACACACTTCACCATACTGAACGTCAACATGTTCCTGCAGGTAAATCATATGTTCATTCAACCACTTCATATAAGGGTTGGATGTTTTGAGATAATCATTGATATCGTTGTTTTTCAGTACTTTTCCGAATTTGAGATCAAGACCGATCATTTCACCTGACTGCAAACGGCCACGCTCTTTAATGTTCTCATCCGGAATATCGATAACACCGTACTCACTGGCAATCAGAAACGTATCGTCATGCGTAATTGTATATTTGGAAGGGCGCAGACCGTTACGGTCAAGAACACAGCCGATATAACGTCCGTCTGTCAGTGAAAATGCTGCCGGACCGTCCCACGCCTCAAAAACAGTAGAGTAATACTCATAAAATGCACGCAGCTGCGGGTCCATATGCGGTGCATTCTGCCATGGCGCCGGAATCAGCGCACGTGCAGCTTTGAAGAAGTCCATACCGTTAGCGATCAGAAACTCAAAAAAGTTGTCGGCACTGGCACTGTCTGATGAACCCGGCTGCAAGATCGGAAGAATACGTGCGATCTCTTCATCGGTAAAGATATCACTCTTAATCGATTCGGATTTAATCGCTACATTAATACGGTTTCCTTCAACAGAGTTAATCTCTCCATTGTGTGCTACAGCACGAAAAGGCTGGGCAAGGCGCCATGCAGGCAAAGTGTTGGTCGAAAATCGCTGATGAAACAGTGAAAAAGAGATCTTAAATTTTTCATCCTGAAAATCTTTATAGAACTCTTTGATATGCGTCGGCATCACCAGGCCCTTGTACGAGATGACACGTGCCGACATGGAAGCGATGTAAAAATCCTCATCCTCAATCAGTTCATGTTCAATCTCTTTACGGCTCAGGTATAAGAGTGCATCAAAGCGTTTGGTAGCCATAATGGAGTTCGGAGTAATAAATATCTGAATAATGTATGGCAGTGTCTCTAGCGCCTGATCACCCAATGCATTGGTATCAATCGGTACCGTACGGTTGAGCACTATTTTTAGATCATTCGTTTGAC
>DAOWOG010000361.1 GCA_030642185.1 Helicobacteraceae bacterium
CTTGTTGCTCTTTTGATAATAAACATCTGCGTGCAGTGTTGTTTTTTCACCCAGTTGGTAATGCTGACGCAGACCGCCCATATAGTAGTCATCACTTCCTGCACTGAAAAAAATACCGTTACCGGATTCTTCAGTCTGCCTTGTCGTGACACTGATGACACCGTTAATCGCTCCCGGTCCGTACAGGGCAGATCCCGGTCCGCGCAGCAGTTCAACCCGCTCGATGACATCAATAGGCAGATCAAGATAGTAGCCTGGATTTCCAAAAATTGCCATTTCGATTTTAACACCGTCAATCAGCAGTAATGATTTATCAAACGTATAGTTGTTCGGGTTGTCAAATCCGCGTATAACGACCTTCTTCACTCCCAGTTGATTTACCGATGTTTCGACGCCTGGCAAAATTGAGAGTGCTTCAAACAGTGTCTTAATCCCAAGAGAGTTCATCTCCTTATGTGTCAATACACTGACAACGGAAGGGGTATAATCCACATTGAGTTTTGATTTTGTTACCGCTGCCGTTGCATCATCGAGAATGGCGACAAAATCATTTTCAGCCATATTTTCGCCATGGAGCGCTGTAGAGACAACAACTGCAGCACCCGCTACCGAACGTAATAATGTCGAGAACATCTTCTTCCTTTACATTGTATACTTAATTTATTTTACTACTTAACCTATTACAGAAATCTTTTAAAAAATCTGTTTTAAAAAATCCGTATAAAAGACGGCATAGAGCAGTCCCAGTTGAACGGCGACGATCAGCCAGTAGGCCGCTAAAAATGACCGTTTTGATGTTTTATGATTAAATATCTGCTGTGCCAAAAGGGCCATTGGCGATCCGCCTGAAAGTGCCAAAAAATGCAGCAGTTTTTCCGGCACCCGCTGCCATTGATATACTGCAGCAAGCTTATCAATTCCATAGAGAATATATGCCAAAAGAGGATAAGGCCGAAAACGCAACAAAATCACAAGCATTATCAGAGCAAATACACTTATAGCAATGATCAGGTAGCGTTTCATCGCACTCAAGATTTCTCAACCTTGAATCGGCACTCCCCTACCGTAATATTTTTGCCTTTTGCTGTCTCTTCCATAATGTACTTCAGTGTTCCCTTGGAGTCAAAATCTCCAAGTTCTTCGGTGATCATGCGCAGGGCATCTTTATCACTGGTCTTTGTCCATGTTTTTTCATAAATGTACTGAGTATAAAGCTGCATCAATTCCCTTTTGAGTTGTAGTGTTATAATATCCCATAAATATTACGTCACCAATTAAGAAAAGGGATCTTATGCATTTTGTCGGTTTTCCCAAAAATATGCTTCCGTTTTTAAAAACTATACGAGAAAACAATACAAAGGAGTGGTTTGAAGCGCACAGGCATGAATATGAAGCCCTCATCTTAGAGCCTTCAAGAGCATTTGTCATTGAAATGGGTGAGCATCTTCAAGCCCTTGTACCTACTGTCAATGCTATCCCAAAAATCAACGGTTCGCTCTTTCGTATCTACCGAGATATCCGTTTTTCCAAAGACAAAACACCGATCAAATCACGCATCGGGATTATTTTCTGGCAGGGAAGCGGCAAGCGGATGCAGAGTTCGGGTTTCTATCTTCATTTCAGCCCTGACGAACTCTTTTTTGCCGTCGGCATCCGCAGTTTTTCTCAAGAGATGCGAAATCATTATCGTGACTACATAAAGATTGCGCAAAACCGAAAAAACCTGTATGATATTTTGCACGCGTTGGAACAAAAGGGATATTCGCTTCCACAAACACACTACAAACGTTTTCCAAAAGGCTTCAGCAAAGATGATCCCTATGCCGATCTTGCACTGCTTAACGGTGTCTATGCCTTTAAGATGTTTCAACCCGAAGACTATCTATTTTCCGAAGATCTGATGCATAAGGCGTATGCCCTCTATGAAGCGATGTTTGATCTGCAGCAGTGGGTTTATGAAATGACGCTGACATTTGATGAACAGTAAAATATAATTTATATTTCACTGCCCAGTGATGACATCGAAGAACTGACTGAACTACTTGAGCTGCTCTGTGAACTTACCGTAGTTATTGAACTGCTTGCCAAAGAAGATACAGCACTTGACGTACTCGAGAGGTAAAATGCATATTAAACTTCAACTTCACCTGCATTAATACCCGTATACGCAAGAGTCAATACAAAAATTATAACCACCCCGGCAATGATCCATTCCATTACAAGTCCCTTAACATTTTAATTTTTTTCTTGATCTTTCTGTCAATAATGACTATCGAAATATTTAAAATCATAATATTGGCAACCAACTTTACCATACTGGCTTCCACATAATTATTAACAAGCCAACCGATTAAACCGATCGCAGTGACCACAATAATTCCAAGCCACAACTTTAAATATTATAGCATATCAAAAAATAATGCGATGGAAAATAGAAAGACAGAATTTTTTTCTTATGGGCAGCTCTAAAAGCCAAGGATTTCATTTAACCCTTCCAAGACTTTTTCAATCTCTTCTATGGAGGCTTCCCCGATTTTATTGCCAATACGTTCAGTTGACAGTGTTCTGATTTGGCTGATCTTTACCCATGATTTTTTTGGTAAATTTTTTGAATCCAACTCCAGGGTTAAGGGAAAAG
>DAOWOG010000020.1 GCA_030642185.1 Helicobacteraceae bacterium
ATGCTTTTAATTCCCAGTTTATGTTCTCAAATGTCAACGGCACTTCTTTGCTGTCTGATTCATGACAGGCTGTTAAGATCAACAGGGACAGCAGTAGCATAACGCTAGATATTAATGTTTTAATTTTCATCTTCTTTCTCCTCTGTATTGGATAATATTAAATTCTCATTATTTCCAGAAAGTATAAACACAGCCTATAGATACTGTTCCTAAAAGCTTCTAATTTTTAGTCTATTTAACTGGTGGTGTAATACATTATCCTGCAATGGTTTTAAATGAAAGCTTAATGTTTGCAAAGAATGAATCATTCAATCCGCGTTAAATATTTCAGCACTTATTTCATCGAGTAGCAGTATCATCAATATAAGTGATGGATGAAGAGAGGCTATGATGAAAAGATATTTATCTGAAAGATTGTTATACAGAGCAGCAAAGTTTAGTTTTCTCTTTCTCTTAATCTTCTCGGCTTTTACGCAGAGCATTGCCGATGATACGCTCAAAAATGCGATTAGCGGGGATTATCCCTATATTCATAAGTTGTATACGCACCTTCACAGCCATCCGGAGCTCTCCTTTTATGAGAAAAAAACCGCCAAGCGCCTTGCAATTGAGCTGCGCGAAACAGGTTATGAAGTCACGGAAGGAGTCGGCGGATACGGTCTGGTGGCACTGATGCGCAACGGTAAGGGGCCGACGGTGATGATCCGCACCGATATGGATGCCCTGCCTGTCAAGGAAAAAACAGAACTTCCCTATGCCAGTACATATTACCACCTTGAAAAGAGTGGCAAGAAGCTTCCGGTCATGCACGCCTGTGGCCATGACATCCATATGTCGCTTTTTATCGGAACCGCCCGAATGATGGCGGCAATGAAAGATCACTGGTCCGGCACCCTTATGATGATCGCCCAGCCTGCCGAAGAGAGAGGTGCCGGTGCCATTTTGATGCTTGAAGATGGACTTTTTGAGCGATTTGTACGGCCCGATTACAACCTTGCACTGCATGTCTATCCCGAACTTCCCAGCGGCAGTGTAGCGGTAGTGTCCGGGTACAGTTTTGCCAATGTGGATTCGGTAGATATCGACGTCTATGGCATGGGTGGGCACGGTGCCTATCCCCATTCTGCCAAAGACCCCGTTGTACTTTCCGCACAGATCATAATCGCACTGCAGACGATCGTCTCGCGGGAAGTTTCACCGCAGGACGCAGCAGTTGTAACAGTCGGAACTATTCACGGCGGCGAGAAGCGCAATGTCATCCCCGAACATGTTAAACTTCAACTTACCGTACGCTCATACACC
Organism: Helicobacteraceae bacterium; assembly: GCA_030642185.1. Classification (GTDB taxonomy): domain Bacteria; phylum Campylobacterota; class Campylobacteria; order Campylobacterales; family Sulfurimonadaceae; genus 4484-230. The sequence goes on from DAOWOG010000020.1 coordinate 1,303, forward strand.
GATGAGACGAGAAAAAAAGTACTCGACGCCATCAAACGGATCGCTCTCAATCAGGCACGATCCTTTGGCATACCGGAGGAGAAATTGCCTCAGGTACACATTAAAGAGAAATACACACCGGCTGTTTACAATGATCCTGCTCTTTCAAAGCGCATTCGTGACCATTTTGAAGAGACACTGGGCAGTGAACGGGTCAAAAGCATACTACCGGCCATGGGAGGTGAAGACTTTACGCATTATGGCCGGGTTGAGCCGCGTATCCCCTCGTTGATGTTCAGACTGGGTGCTGCCGAACCTGCAGCCTATGCACGTTCCAAACAGCAGAACATTTCGCTGCCCTCTCTACACTCACCCCACTTTGCACCTCCTCCCGAAGCCACCATTACAACAGGAATCGAGGCGATGACGGAAGCGGCTTTGCTATTGTTGAAAAAACAGTAGCCCGTCAACTTTTATCATATTTTCTTAGAAGTTTACGGTCTATTTTCCCCGTTGCACCTTTGGGTAATTCATCGATAAAGGTGATACTTTCGGGCAGTTTATAGTCGGCAAGATGTTCTCTCGCAAAGTCCAGCAGTTCAGCTTCACTGACTGGTTCCGCATCCGGTTTCAATGCCACAAATGCATGAACCATCTCTCCTTCAAACTTATCCGGCGCACCGATGACACCGACTTCAAAGACAGCCGGATGGTGGTAAAAGACCTCTTCGACCTCCTGAGGTGAGATGTTGGAGCCGTCATGGAGGATCAGTTGCTTTCGGCGCCCCCTGAACCACAGGTAGCCCTCATCGTCAAAATAACCAAGATCACCGGTCAAAAACCATCCGTTTCGAAAACTTTCCGCTGTGACTTTTGGATTGTTCAGATAACTGCGCATAACGATCTCACCCTTTACTGCGATCTCTCCGATCTCGCCTACCGGTGACGGGTTGCCCCGATCGTCCTGAATCGCAACTTCCGTATAGCCGACGCTCATGCCGACAGAGCCTCTCTTTTTCCCCTCTCCCAAAGGATTAAGCGTATAGATCTGCGTTTCAGTCATACCGATCCCTTCGCACATCTCCAGCCCAAATATCTTTCTGAAGTTGTCTAAAACAACATAAGGTGTGGTATCGCCTGCAACGATGGCCAGACGCAATCGATTTGATATGGGATGATTTTTTCTTCCTGCCTGCTTGTTGAGTGCATGAAACATTACCGGCATCATATAGAGCATGGTCACGCCGCTTTTTTCGATCTTTTCCAGTACCTCATCGGGATCGAAAGCGGCATTGATTTCCAACGTTGCCCCGGCATAAAGGGCAGAGAGCATCTGATGGCTGAAAGCAAAGTTATTGGAGAGTGCCAAGCATACCAGTGTTTTATCGTCACTTTTATACTCAACCAGCTTGCAGTGATTGACAGTGTGGATCATCATCTGGTCATGCGCCAGGACTGCTCCTTTGGGTTTCCCTGTCGTTCCTGAAGTGTAAAGAACAGCTGCATCTGTACTGCCCGGAATTTCAACAAAATCTCTTGGACTCTCTGCCGGATTTAGCAGATTTTCAAAAGGAGTAGTATCGGCAAATTCTCCTTCCGAATCAATAAGAAAACAGTGTTCGACACTCGGCAATATTCGCATGTTATCGGCGATTTGGGAGAACAGGCTTTTCTGACTGATCAAAACAGTCGGTTGGCTATGATCGATGATGTAATGGGCTTCATCCTCTTTAAGCCGGTAGTTGACTGGAATCACCGTCACACCGATCTTAAAGCAGGCAAAATAACTGACGATGATTTCCGGACAGTTAAACAGGTAAAATGCGAGCCTGTCACCTTGTTTCAAGCCGAGATTATAAAGAGAATCTGCCATCCGGTCGGTTAGATTAAGGAGTTCTTTATAAGTATATTCTCTATTATCATAGACAGCCGCAACCTTTTCAGGGAGTCGTTTAGTTGTCTCTTTTAAGATTTGATATAACATGGCCTACCTTTTTATGACTCAAATGACATCACAGATAACCGCTCTATAATCGAGACAAAATCTGCCAGCAGAAGATGTCTATTCTCCTCTGTAATCACCGGAACATGGAGAAAAATAGAGTGATAGTTCTCCTCTTGCAAAGAGAGATGTTCGAGCGTCTTGAAATAGAGTGTATTGCAGACAAACCCGCCTGCATCATGGCTGATCTCCGTCATCGCCAAATCTACAGTCAGTTCTTCCAGATCAACACTGGTTTGCAGGATCTCTCCGCCGAGAACGGCTCTGGACTCTATATGCAGTTTTGTGCGTTCTTCCGCCATACCGCAGCAGATCAGAACTTTGGGCCGAAGCTCGTTAAACCGCTCAAGAACATGTTGGGGAGCCAACTCAAAATCCACAGGGAGGTTTCTTAAGAAATTGAACGGGCCAGGTTCTCTTTTGCTGAGCAGATGCAGCAGATCATCTGACGAATTAGTAGTGTGATGTGATTTCCATGTTGAAAAAGAGGTGATTAAAATAGGATTTTGCATACAGCTGTACCTTCTTTAGCCTTTGTTATTGAGTATACTGCTACTCAACTTGATTAATCTTTTACTCCCTGAAAGAGTTGCTGAATCATATCTGCGATAACAGGGAACAAAGGTACCATTAACGAACAACTAATCATTTCTTCGCTAAAATCTCTATTCTTTTAAACAGATTAGCTATGTAAATGATTTGGAGATTTAATGAACGCAGCCAAATATATTTGGATGAACGGCAAATTTATACCGTGGGATGAAGCGCAGACGCATGTATTATCCCACACTCTCCACTATGGTAATGGAGTAATCGAGGGGACCAAAGCCTATAAAACGGACAAGGGTTATGCTATTTTTCGCTTGAATGAGCATACCAAACGTCTCAAAGAATCGGCAAAGATGACACATATCAAGATCCCTTATACGATTGAAGAGATGAATAAGGCGCAGATTGAACTCATCCGAAAAAATGAATTTTCCGGCGAGAGTGTCTATATCCGTCCTTTTGCCTTTTTGGGGTATGGTGTCATGGGTGTTTATCACGTCGATGCTCCAGTAGAGACGGTTATGGCAGCCTGGGAATGGGGAGCCTATCTGGGAGAGGAGGGCCTTCGTCGCGGTATTCGTCTTAAAATTGCGTCCATGACACGCCCTTCCAATACTTCAAATATGGGTAAAGCAAAAGCATCTGCAAACTATCTCAATTCGCAAATGGCAAAATTTGAAGCGGTTGAATCCGGTTACGACGAAGCGCTTTTACTGGATGATCAGGGCTATGTCGCTGAAGCCAGCGGTGCGTGTATTTTCATGGTGCGTGACGGTAAAATCATTTCACCGCCAAACGACAATACTCTCGAATCCATTACCCAAAAAATGGTCATTGAAATGGCAGAAGACATGGGATATGAAGTGATCCGACGCCGAATCAGCCGCGAAGAGCTCTACATCGCTGATGAGGCATTTCTGACCGGTACGGCCGCAGAGATCACACCGGTACGCGAAATCGATGCCCGTATCATTGGCGAAGGCGAGCGCGGGCCGATTACCGAAAAGATCCAAAGCGGCTATTTTGACATCGTATTCGGCCGTAACAAAAAATACGAACACTACCTAACTTACATTAACGCATAAGGAAAAACATGGCATCAGATATGAATGACTACTTCAACAAGAAGAAGGGAAGCTCAGGCGGCTCAAACAACAACAGCGGAGGCGGTAACTTTAAACCGCCGCGGCCACCCAAGATCGATTTTAATTTTGGAGGCGGAAAAGCGGGGATCTTTTATTTTATCGGAGCAATCGTCCTCTTTTTGATTCTGGCTAAACCTTTTGTAATCATCACCGAGGGTGAACGCGGTATTTTGGCGACAAACGGTAAGTATGAAGCACAGGCACTCCTTCCGGGGCTTCACTTTATCATTCCGGTTATCCAGAAGGTCTACGTGGTCGATACAAAAGTACGTATCATCAACTATGCCGATCGTATTGAACGTTCTGCAACCGCAGGATCGGGCATAGGTGTTAAACCGGCCATTACCGTTCTCGATAAACGCGGTCTTCCGGTTGGAATAGAACTGACGGTTCAGTACCGTCTGAATGCACAATTCGCTGCACAGACCATCTCGAACTGGGGCTTTAGCTGGGAAGACAAAATCATCAATCCGGTGGTACGCGATATCGTCCGCAATGTCGTTGGTCAATACGATGCAGAATCACTTCCGACGATGCGTAACACCATTGCCGATGAAATTGAAATCGGTATTCGTAAAAGTGTAGACTCACAGACAAATACACCGGTCATTCTACAGTCTATCCAGTTGCGTGAGATCATTCTGCCGCAAAAAGTGAAAGAACAGATCGAACGGGTTCAGGTTGCCAAGCAGGAAGTTCAGCGTGCCGAGCAGGAAGTCCAGCGTGCCAAACAAGAAGCGTTCAAACGCGCTGCCGAGGCAGAAGGTCTTGCAGAAGCGGTTAAAATTGAAGCAGAAGGTAAAGCAAGCAAAATTAGGATCGAAGCTGATGCAACGGCGCAAGCCAATAACGTGATCAGTGAATCACTGACCGCACAGCTGCTTCAGCTTGAGCAGATCAAAGTTCAGGGGCAGTTTAACGAAGCGCTGCGTGTCAACAGAGATGCGAAAATCTTCCTGACACCCGGTGGTTCAACTCCAAATATCTGGGTCGATACAAAAGACCCTCAAAAACAGAGCGCTATCAAATAGTACTCTACTCTCCCTCGCGGAGAGTTAAATCAAATACGCTTAGGCTGATTTTATTTAACTCTTCTTTCTAGAACTGCCCTGAAGGACAATTATGCAAGAAATACTTAACCGTGTTGACTGGGAAAAATCCGAACTGCTGCCGGTCATCGTTCAGGATGTCAATAACAATGAAGTACTGATGCTCGCCTACATGAATCGTGAAGCCCTTCAACTTTCACTTGAAACCAAACTCGCACACTACTATTCGCGCTCCAGACAGCGTCTCTGGAAAAAAGGCGAAAGCAGCAACCATCTTCAGCATATCAAAGAGTTCCTTATTGACTGTGACAATGACACCCTGGTGATCAAAGTTGTACAAGACGGCGTTGCTTGTCATACCGGACGGCGTTCATGTTTCTTTACCGAGCTTGACTCCGGTAAGACCACTATGGATGTCAAGGTCGACACTGCCGCAATGTACGGCGTTATCGATGAGCTTTATCATACTATTTTAGAGCGTAAAAATGCTGATCCTGAAACATCCTGGACAGCGAAACTGCTTTCAAAAGGTGAAAACAGCATCCTCAAAAAAGTAGTCGAAGAGGCAGGCGAGTTCTCTTTTGCAGTCAAAGACGACAATGAAGAGGAGATCATCTATGAAGCGGCTGATCTCACCTACCATGTCCTCGTGGCCTTAGGCTACAAAAATATCTCGCCGGACCGCATCAAACAGGAACTCGCCCGCCGTTTCGGCATGAGTGGGATCGCGGAGAAAAATTCACGTACTGATAAGTAGCGCTCATCCATGCCACAATGCATCAACTGTGCCGCTCCGCTTCCAAAGAGCGGAATCATTTGTCAATACTGCGGAACCCGTAACGATATCGACCTTCACGATATAAAAAATTTCACCAGCATTCGACCTCATCAGTCCCGTACCTGCCCGGTTTGTCATACCTCCCTGCATACCATTGATATAGGAGAAAATGAACCCTTTTATATAGAACGCTGCGAGAGCTGTTACGGTATTTTTTTCGATGTTAACGAGTTGGAGACGATGGTCGAAAATTCTGTCAAAGGCTCACGAAACGTCGACCTGCATAAACTGGCACAGCTTTCCGAACATCCTCGCCATATCGATATCATCGTTTATCGCCGCTGTCCGGTATGCCGAAAGTTGATGCTGCGTAAGAACTTTATGAAAAGAAGCGGGGTCATTACCGATGTCTGTGCCGAACATGGCGTATGGCTTGATTCGGGTGAACTCCGTCAGATCATGGAATGGGTTAAAACCGGCGGTATTGAGAAGATAAAACAGCAGACGGAAATAAATGATCGTGCAACTGCCGATAAAGAAATGCTGCAATACCAAAGACAGTATAAACGAAAAATGAATCACTATCACGAAAGAAGAGAAAAAAAACATCATGACCATAATGAACACTTTGATATTTTTGAGATGCTGAGTGATCTTTTCTTTTCACGACGGTGGTAAGCCGTTGGAGAGCTTGAAATATCAGTTATTTAAATATTCGCAAAATTTATAGCTTCCACATTCTCTCATCAAAAGCATATTTCACACTCTCGCTTATTACTATCTTTTCAAAATCAGGGTGCATCGGATTAATAAGGTAGTTTCGCTCCACGGGCATAATGACCGAAGGCACAGATAAGACTGCACTGTGCATGGAGTTGGCCCATGAGGTACCCAAATCTTGACACAACTCAGGTGCGGGGCTGGCATTCCATCTGTCGGGGAGATCGGCGTTAGCCAACTCCTCAATAATCTCATCAGAGATGTCGATTTCTATAATTACATGGCTTATAGTACGTGCATCTATACCCATGTGTACAAAAGTTTCCAAGATGGCAAGAGAGGCAGAGGCACTGGCGTAAACCATGCGTGTACCTTTTTCATTCCATCGTCCGCCAAACACCCGAGCACCTTCACCGTCAAATGCAGTGTCAACAAATTTCGGCTTTACAATGCGGTAAGCCTTGGGCATCAGCTGTACACCCCATACTCGATACGCCCCAGCAGGTCTTCAACAGCCTGAGCTCCTGCACTATTGAGGATTAATTCCATTGGCACTCTGTCACCAAGAGCCGGCTGTTTACTGTTGAGCCACTGAAGCGCTTCTTTTTTCTCTCCAATCGCCTCTTCGGCGGCGACGGTAATGCGTGCAATCGTATAAGCATGATCCCCCTCGTCGGCCTTAAAGATCTTCCTTGAACGATAAGTCTTTGGAGATACGTTTATCAGTCTGGCCATACGGATGTCGTTGGCTCCAATATATGACTGAATGTTTTTGACCGCACGTACCGGAATACCAGTTACAATGACTTCTGCAAAATCGATTCCCGTCTGTATTTCTCTTTTAAGTGCCTTTGTCCCGCCCATGACGTCAACGATACGTGCTTCGTACATTTTATCCTCCAGTGGATATTTTACCATTTTTATGTGGTAATTATACCACACTTGCTATGCAACCGATGATATCAGTTAGAGCATATACCAAGTTTGTGCGTGCGAGATTTTCAGCTTGTTGACAATACGTGAAATATTCAAAACTCAAAGGTGGGCCAAAGGTGGGCCAGGCGTTGAAAATGCATTTTCAACATCTGCCCCGTTTTTTAGGTACCGCTACTCTTGCTATTCTGCCATGAGAAGATGATAGTGCAATTAATTTTAATAAGTATTATGTTCCTGGAATTAATGTGTCTCTATGTACGGTTTATTTTTATCATCGATAAACACAGTACCTCTGATTTCAACTTTAAGCCCTATGCCTTTCGCCGGTGGTCGAGCTGACGTTCCCTTTGGAGTCGGGCCGGAAACATATATACACGCATTATCTGACTCTAGCATCCAGTCACTTCTGGTTTTGGGTGGACTGCCCATACACTTGCCGGACCATCCATAGAAAAAACCGCTGACTACGATGGTTTTGCCTTGATACTTGTTGGCATCTTTTACTATCTCCGCAATATTCATTTTTTCAGTCTCATATTTATTATTCTCAGAGGAGTGTCCCTGTTCTTTTACAGCGGGGGAAGCCTGGCAACCAAACATTAGCTGAGCAATCAGCATCCCCATGCCAAGTACTGTAAGTTGTTTTGTCATCATTTTGCTTTATCCATGTCATTTCGCAGTGGCATTAACTGCTCACGAATAAATCCCGCTGTTTCATTATCAATGTTTGTTGTGCTTTTATAACTATTTTTAGCCGGAAGTTGATTCATATGCACTTATCCTCAAGTTTTCTCCTTTATTTGGTTCTGTTTCACTGCCGAACCGGGAAATGCTGTCACGGTTAAAGTAAGTTGGGCTATACCACCACCACCAGTCACTGTATACATCATTCCATACTTCCAGTCTTGTCTGTTCGTACTCAAACCAGTCTATAGGCGCAGTGACACTCAAGTCCATCTGCCGATTTCCCAGCAATATCCATTCAACTATGCCATTAACAGG
>DAOWOG010000067.1 GCA_030642185.1 Helicobacteraceae bacterium
GCTTCCGCTTTTGCCCAGCTGGATCCATTTTTACGAAGACCGACAACCACTTCAACACCGCTGTCACGTAGGTTTTCTGCGTGTGCGTGACCTTGTGATCCAAAACCGATCATCGCTACTGTTTTACCCTTGATCAGGTCGATATTACAATCTTTGTCATAATAAACATTCAATGCCATCTGAATATCCCTCTTATTGCGCAGTTACCGCGCGTAAATTTTGTGCGATTATATCGAAAAATCTTAAAATATCAGTTTATGAAAGAGTTAATAAAACTGTTTTATAGAAATTGTGTCTTCGCGTGATACAATTGCCAAAAATTTATCAGGCAGCACTATGAAAAAATTCAACCTTGTTAAAGAGATCATCATTGCAGACCGTATTGCCTTGATGCAAGCAGTTAATTCAGCTAAAACATTTGGAATCACCTACAAAGGTGACATAAAATATACTCCATTTGAGCCTACAGATATCTTTATTTATCAAGGCAGCATCAACCGCCCTGCACCCTCAGCGCTGATGGCACCCAAGCCGATACAGTTGAGTGATCTTTTCGATCACACCTATCAGATCGTTGAAGATGATGATCGTGTCTTGATCAAAGCTGCCGGTGCATGGCAGGATCTTCTATCAGTCAATACTCCAAACGCTGAGTATGACGACAGCACCGGAGACGGAATTGCCGAGTTTTCGCACAAAGAGCTCGAAGATATTGGCTGGCATGCGACTGAGTTCAACATAAATTATCGTGAACCGTCTGAAAAACTGGAAGAAGATGCAGAGGGTATACTTTTTTGCATCGAGTATGAAGGCGATAATTATCAATTCAGCGGTTTGGGTTATGTGCATAACATCGAAGAGGCACGTAAAATACTTTTTGATTACTGTCAGCAGCGTATTGACAGCCTTATTAAAAATGATGAAAATTTTACCCGGGATGAACTCACTGACGATGAAGAGGAAGCAGCTAAGTTTTTTGGTGTCATTTAGAAGCTTGCCAGGCTTCTAAATTATTGACACTGTCAAAAGAAAAAGCTTGACACGCTTAAATAGAAAAGATAGGTTTTGTCGTAATCATAATTATCATCCTTATTAGTAATCGGAATTTTCACACCGATTGCAAGGGGAACATTCGGAATTACTTTTTTGGTGCTTAACTCAATCCAGAAATCCGAAACACTCAGGTCATCTTGACCAAAATAGGTCACTTTTGCATTAGTTGATACAGTTGATTCGTACGATGCGCCCAGCATCCCTGCATACGAATCGTCATAATCAATAACCGTACCGGTAGTACTATCGGTATATTCACCAGGATTCATCGTATATGTCAGGAGACCATAAAATCTTACATCATCGGTAATCTCATTTGCCATGGTATACGTGAGAGTATAAGCATCTTCCCCCGTCCCTAAACCTTTGTCCTCATCACCGCTTGTCGATTTATATCTAAAGGTGAAAATATTTGTACCGAATGTATCCGCAAATTGTCCAAAATGGTAGTTGACAGATACTGAGGCATCACCTATGCCCGTCTCATCAGTAAAATCATTATCCTGTATAGGAAGTCTTATGTCAAAACCCAGGTGATCTATCGGTTGATATCGAAGTGCCAGGTCGATAATATTATGCTTATCACCCACTCCCACAATACCGGTAGCCCCCATCTTTTTGCCACTGTTTACAAATTCAACCTGATTCGTGTTGTCGATGATATCATTGGTGAAAGTCTGATATGTCACCAATTCATTGTTAGGCTCTTCATGATGGTCAGATGCCATAAGTAATGAAGCACTCGCTAATAACGCCAAAGTAATCTTTTTCATGTCACATCCTTTTAATTATCTTGGCTCATGATAAACCTTTTTAGTTTAAAAGTAAATAAATATTTCTTTAAATTATTTTAATTATTTTAATTATTTTAATTATTTTCGGAGTATACTTAATTAAGAATATGATTTATATCTTTAAAATAGTTGAAAAGGAAGATATTATGAAAACTGCCAATATTGATGAGGAATACAGGAACTTTAAATTTTTCCAAAATAGTCTAAAGAGTATTTTGATGTTTTCTGTTTTATTACTTTTTTCAGCAGGATGTGGTTCTGATGATAAAGATGAAAATCCGCCTCCACCGCCTCCAAAATCCGAGATATCTATTTTGGCACAGGATTTAAATGTGACCATCACGGATCCTCTAACCAAACTCAGCTATGAAATCACATCAGTCTATGACATTAAAATTTTTCAGGTGAAAATCAACAATATCGACAGAACAGAGCTGGCAACGCTAAATGAGGATATCTTGGAAATACAACCAACGCCAAATGCAATGCTGCCTTCTGATTATCTTATAACAACGTTAATATTAAAGGATGATCAGAATTATAGCTATACGGAAAAATTTACCTATGATGTAGATTTCAATGTCTCGATTGCAGCTTCATTTACTGCAGACCCTCAGACAGGCTATGCTCCGACAACAGTCACTTTTTCTCCAAAAGTAAGTGCGGAAGAGTCCATACAGCTTTACCATTGGGATTTTGGCGACGGCACTAAAAACGACAGTAACACCTCCAGAGAAAACCTGATAGGCAGTCCTGTTAAACACACTTACAGAGAAGCCGGTGAGTACACAGCAGTACTCACTATCTACGACAGCAAGTATCAGCCTGCCTCATCAGAACTGATCGTCAGAATCATCAATCGACCGCCTGTCGTCACCAGCTTGGAGGTATCCCCGTCAAATGGAGCTTTACCGTTAAAATCAAGATTTAGCGCATCGGCGAAAGACAATGAAGGTATTCGGGAATTTTTATGGGATTTTAACAGTGACGGACAGATCGATTTCAATGACTCAAAAGCAGATGTTAACAATAAATGGGCAAGTTCATCATATGATTACACCTATAACACGGTAGGCAGCTACCAGGCAACATTGACTATTATTGATATTTACGGTGAACGTACAACGGCAGCCGTTCCCACGATATCAGTTTTAGTCGGCTCTACAGGCACCCCTTCTGTTACGGCTTCTGCTTATCCGACAAGCGGCAAGGCACCATTAACCGTTAGCTTCAAAAGCAGTTACGGCTCCTTTGCCAAATGGGAGTGGGATTTTGACGGGGATGGTGTTTATGATCATTCCAGTACTACAACAGGCAGCATTGATCATAACTATACTGTAGCAGGAACTTATTTTGCCAAGCTCCAGGTCACGGGCAGTGACGGCTTGGCGAGTTCAGACAATATACAGATCACCGTCGATCAGGACATTACATTAACCAGAGATACCGATACTATCGAAATCAAAAAAGCTGAAGCAGCTACCCTTGGTGTGACGATGGCTGCAAAAGCCGAGTGCAGTCTGGTCATAGAAAACAGTCGATATGAGCCGATAATAACACTGCTTGAGCAGCAAGAACGCAGCGGTACTTTCAGCGTCTCATGGGACGGAACTGACAATCAGGGTTCAATCGTGCCGGGGGGAGATTACTATGCGGTTTTACTCTATCAAGAAGGCGACACCCAAAAAAGGTTTGACTTAAGAGATGAAAGGGATAACAGAGATGTGCCAATTGAAACCAATATAGATGCCGGAGATGTTTTTGCACCCTATCTTGCCCCATTGGCAATAGAATTTAACCTGACAGAAGCTTCAGAAGTGTCACTTGATATAGGACCGGATGGAAGCAGTGTAACAGAACGGATCAAAACGATGCTTCAAAATCAGCCTCTGGGTAAAGGCTTTTACAGGTTTGAGTGGGCGGGAGATGCAAATGATGGAACTTTGGCAGATCTTTCACTCTATAGAGACAAATATCCAAATGACGCTGATTATTATATGACGGGCGGGTTTAAAAATAGACTCGCTGATAATGCCATTTTTGTCAAAAGCGGCGTTTCCGTCACTAATCTTTCAACCGATGCTCCCGTGTATGTTCCAAATGCCATTGGTGATGACGGTAAGCGCAAAAAGCTTGGCATCAGTTTTGAACTAAGCTCTGCTGCCGCCGTGACACTGAGCATCAACGATGCCAAAACAGGTGCTGTCGTTATGGCGAAACAGATCAGCTCTTTAAGTGCAGGCAGTCAGCTTGTTCATTGGGATGGAAAAAATGAGAAGGGCAAATATATTGCTCCGGGGGTTTATAGACTTGGTATCAAGGCAAAAGACAGTCTTGGATATACGTCATTAACACAGTATGCGCTTCAGCGTATTTTCTACTAGAGATAAGGAGAGATTACCATGAAAAAGTTATTATCTAGCGTTATAACAGTTTTGCTTTTCTTGTCGATACCATCACTGTATGCTTACAACAATCAATGGTCTGATAATGAAAATTATGTCGTACCGAATGAAACTAATGTAGATACCGGCGAAGGAAGCGATAATCAGGAAGTAAAAGGTACTGAACCACCTATTTGTCGTGTTGGATCGCCAGTATATCTAAAATCAGGCCACTTCACCTGGTCTATTACAGACATCGTACTTCCCGGAAAACCGGGCGTAACTTTCAGCCGTTCTTATACATCCAAAGAGCCTTTGAGCGGGATGTTCGGAAACGGCTGGATCTCAAACTTTGAGAGCGGGTTTATCAAAACACTCAAGTATGCTGACAAAAACGGTGCCGTACAGACACACTATATTTATCGGAAAGAGAATGGCCTTCGCTATACCTTTAAAGAGATCAACGGGACGATAGAATCACCGAGCGGCATGTATCAGACCATAGAGAAGCTCTCGGAAACAAGCTATAAAGTGACCTATCCAAATAACGTCGTCGAGATCTATAAAAATGATGTGCTTACCTCACAAGAGGATCCAAACGGCAACAAGATTGACTTTATTTATGATGAGAACACCCTGCTGCAGCAGATCAAAGATGCCAATGGCAATGCGCTTACCCTTACCTTTGGTGCGAACGGTTATGTCACAGCACTGAGCGACCACACCGGAAGAACATGGCGGTATGCTTACGATGGAGAGGGTAACCTTATCTCTGTAACAGATCCGCTTAACGGCACACGCAACTATACCTATGAAAAGTACCAGGCGGACAATGATGCCCAGAGATATTTTCATCTTGTAAAGATCACTGATGAAACCGATAAGATCATTACAGAAGTGGTCTATGAAAAAGATCATACCGGAAACAATACCTATAAAAACGGTCGTGTCAAAAGCTATACGCTCGGAGAGAACACTTATACCAATGATTGGAGGTATCTTAACAGTTGACAGAGAGTAAATAAATCCAATTCGCTTGTCAACAGAACACAACTGCTTCTCTATGTGAGCGAGCATATTATCAAATACATAGACTCTTATAGCAAAATTATGATCTACGGTGTTGATGAAAATATGACATTAACCGGTATGGCCGATAAAAACGGCAACGACTGGAACCGGAGTGTAGACGATGAGGGGCGCATCATCTCAGAGACTACTCCTCTGGGTGCCACAACTTCCTACAAGTATGATGGAGACCGAAGAGTAGCATCAGAGATCACCTCTGCCCTTGGTCATGTTACCAAAATAGCCTATGATGCAAATAAGAACCCGACAACAATCACACTGCCAGACAACTCCACATATAAAACAACTTATGACAGCAGGGGTAATGTTGTGGCCACAACAAACCCATCCGGTGTTAAAACCAGTGCCATCACTTACAATGCCAATTCTCAGCCTACAACTATGACAAATGCACTCGGTGATGCAATCTCTTTGAGCTACAACACATTCGGTCTGGCAAGTACTGTCACCGATGCCAAAGGGAACAAGACAACCTATGCTTATGATATCATGGGATTCCTGACTAAAACAGTCAATGCCCTGGGCCATGAGATCATCTATACCTATGACGCGGCAGGCAGACTGCTCTCTCTAAAAGATCCTGCAGGAAACAGCACTGTCTACCAATACGATGATTTCGGCAGAGTAGCAATGGAAACCCGTCCCAACGGCAGAACTCTTACCTACAGCTATGACAAAGGAAATCGTCTGATTGGCATAACAGACAGTGCTGGCCGAGCAACGGCATTGACCTATGATAAAGTCGGAAATATCACCAAAGTTGCAGTAGGCTCATCCTACATTCAGTACTGGCATGATGCAACAGGCAAAATAACACAGGCATATGACAGCAACAGCAGACAAAGGGTCTATTTTATCTATGATAAAGACGGGCAACCGACCCAGGAAAAACAGCATAATAAAGCGATAGATTATACCTATGATCTCGATGGAAATCTTGCGACGATGGCCGCAATGGACACCACAACAACCTACACCAGAAACAGCTTGGGAGCACTTACGTCACTTAGTGACGGTACTGATACTTTTACATTCGCCTATGATGCCAACGGCCTGCGCAAAAGCATCACCTATCCGAACGGGCTACAGACAACTTACGGCTTTGACAATGCATCTCGTCTGGTTACATTAGCGAACGGACTCAGCCAAAACAGCTATATCTATGATAAAAATGGGATGATGATTCAAAAAACACTCGATGGTACAGCGACAAGTTACAGTTATGATACGACAGGGAGGCTGACCGGTGCGGGAGTAGACAACTACAGCTATGATACAGCCGGAAATATGCTAAATGAGTCTGCTGTCTACAATACAACAACCAATCAGCTAAGCCAAACGGCTGACTATACTTACCAATACGATGCGTTTGGAAACCTGGCGAAAAAAACTGAAAAGGCAAGCGGAAGGTATA
>DAOWOG010000243.1 GCA_030642185.1 Helicobacteraceae bacterium
ATGCCATTAAGCTAAGAAAGTAAAATGTCAAAAAAAGGTGGCTAGACTACTTCGGGGGTGAGACTTTAGTCTTACTTTCAGGGCTTGACAGGCTTGTTAATGCGACTAAAGTCGCAGCCCCGAGAACGTAAAATTGCTTAGCTTAATGGCATTGCACCCCCCCCCACTCCTAATTCTTTAAAGATCGTTTCAAAAGATAGCGATAAACGCAATGAAAAACAATCTAACGGACAGCTTCATCTCTTAAAACAACTGTATGCAGGCACTTATAACTTGTTTCGGGATGTGGCACACACGCACGTTATATTTGTCTCGAACAAGTTCGAGCTTCCGGCCATTTCATAGGATATTTTTGTTTTGAGTCATCTGTAGCGATAGATCTGCATCAAAGGATGCAGATAAGAAGAAGGTTTAGACTATTTTTGCTGAGTTCCGAACGAAGGCGGTGTAACCTGACTGTCATCATCGCCGGAAGTTCCTGGCGTGCCTCCTGATGGAGCTGAGCTGCTGCTGGAGGATTGAGATAAGTTGGCAGTACTGCAACCTTCAATACATTTAAGAAAAGTGATTTTTCCCTCTTGTATATTGATCTTGATCTCTTCAAACAGGCTCATGTCCAGAAGCGACCACTCCAGTTCACCGTCAGCAGACATTCCCTCCAGCTTTTTACCGAAAGATGCATCATAAGCAACATAAACCCACTCATATTTGCCGTAACCGTAACGGATAAAGAACCCTTCTATCTGCTGGGCTGCTGCTGTAAGCAGAGCTTCAACGGAATTTGCATCGGTCTCTTTTCCTCCGTTAAAGCGGATCTCATTGCTATTGGCATCAACCGTTATATCTCCCAATGCATCCATATCAAGTAGCATCCAGTCAAGCTGTTCGTCATTTAGTATGCCTTCAAGTTTGGCAGCGAAATCTCTCTTCTCGCCGATATAGACCCACTCATATTTTCCTTCGCCATAATGGATAAAATATCCGTGGATATCATAGCTTATGTCCACAAACTCTGATGAAAGCGCGGTAAGCACCGGCTCATCCACGCTTATCTCAGACTCATCCACACCACCTGACTCAGGCTCATCCGATGACGGCGCAATGCTTGATGAACTGCTGCTTGAACTCGGGGAGCTCACATTTGGATTTTGACAACCGGCTCCGAAACCGGAATCGTCCACCCATATCCATCCTTTTGCTTCACAATCCTCTTTCTCGCTGTTTGACGAAGCGATCGATGATGAACTTTTGCTTGAGCTTGAACTGCTGATCTTGCTCGATGATGAACTTTTACTTGAACTCGACGAGTGAGCACTGCTATTATAGATACAACCGGCTCCGAAACCGCCGTTATCAACCCATTGTCCGCCATTGGCGATACACGCTTCTTCATCACTGCCTGCAGGATGGCTTGAACTGGCAGCACTTGACGTACTTGCAGCAGTGCTTGACGAATTTGCAACGGTGCTTGATGAACTTGCAGCAGTACTTGATGAACTGGATTCAGGCGGAATATAACCGCTATCTCCATACAGTTCCATGTATTGCTTGAGATTTTCATAGGACTGGGTACCGGAATCTGTCGTGATCATGCGCTTTGTAATTCTGGTTGGCGCTTTTTTATCAATGATCTCCATCTTTCCGGCTTTTGGTCCGGATGGATCACCGCTTTTGTTGAGAAACAGAGTATTTTCCACCCACTTATCGATCTCTGCACCTTTATTTGTAGTCAGATTTAGATAGGTCCTTATTTCAGGGTGGACTATACCGTGATAAGAGTCGTGCTGAGGGTTGGAGTCGTCCTCGACAACACCATAGTAGAGCCATCCGCCTCCGGCCGCATTGATCACATCCGTATCAAAAGTGAGAGCTTTGCCGTTAACAGCAAATTTTTTGATCGTTCCGCCCATGTTCCATTTGGAGAGCGTTAGATTTACGGCATTTGCATGATCAAATACCGGGACATCTATCTCATTGTTTCCGACAAAACGCATATGTATGGCAAAGTCCGCGTTCGGCTTGCACGACATTGACATGGCAGCAGCTTTTAGACCTGCCGGGATATAAAATTTGTGCTGATTGAAACCATTGGGATAGTACGTACCTTTATCATACTCCGTATATTGCGTCAGTCTAAAACGGTCAATTTTCATACGAAAGAATTTACTATCGCTCAAAGCACCATTATCATTATCATTGAGCTGCTTTAAAAAAGTACCCTTATGAACTGATGGAAATTCACTTGCAAACAGTACCGGTACCAAGAACATAGCGATCATAACTATAATACGTTTCATACATATCCTTTTTTATCTCTCGATCAATGCGAGGAGTATGGAGTAGTTAGGTATATTATAGCAAATTGATGTTAATGAATAAGAAATAAGAAGAGATTAAACTGTAGCAGTGAGGATCAAGAGGCCAAAAGACCTCTTGAATAAAAGAACAAACCCCTTATGGAACAGGAGTAGTTGCTACTTTTTCCTGAAAAGCAGGCTTGTACATATTAAGCGCAGCTTTTTCGCCTACTTTCACACCTGTGATAACAGATGGGATCGCAGAAAGACTGTGTACTGCCGGATTAGAATTGTTTTCATCTTCTCCATACAGTTTGAAGTCAACATAACCCTGCTCAAAACCGTCCATATGATCAGAAACCATAATATCACACAACTCGTATTTACAAGGTGTAGTAGTCAGGTTTACATCCGGCGGTGTTCCACCAGAGAAATCCGGATCATCCGTAGGTGGTGTTGCCATCGTGTCCTCGACATTATTACGTCCGATGTGCTGGAACCATGTCCAACCTGCATCATCATACTGATCTGCAAGCGGAGTTCCGTTACTGTAGTTACCGTCAAGATAGTGCTTGGCCGGCTGAGTCAGCAACAGTTGAGTCTCGTTTGCAGTGTTGTTATAGTATGTAACATATACGTTTGTCTTCTCAAGCGCTACAGCAAGATCTGCATGTAAGCTCGCTCCGTAGATGACGTCAAATGTACTGTCATTCCCGATCAAGTCAACGTCTAAAGTCGTAGCAGTAACAAGATTTGTAACAGCAGTTGACATCAATGTCATCGCTTTTTCCGCACCTGCACCGTCAGAAGAGACATTTGTCTGAGCATAGACAGACTTGTCGTCACCTGGATTCCAATTAGTTGGGTTACCTTTGCCTGGAGACATAAAGTCATTGTACATTACCATTTTGTCAAGAGGCATACCCTCTCCACCCCAATTATAGAGTGGTGTTCTATCTGAAATGACTTGAGCAGACTCTTGTGCTACAACGAATACTTCAACATAACCGTGCTGCTCAGGACCATTATCAAACAGTGCCTGGTCAACAGAGTTGTTGGCATCAACGACTTTACCACCGATGATCATAGAGTCATCAGTACATTTAAGGCGTACATCGCCTGAACCGGCATCTTCAAGAGTCGCAACCCATACATCACCCGGTGAAAGGTAGATAGGGAAGTCAAGAAGTTCCTGAGAATCTTCATAAGAACGGATAACCACTTTTGCAACGATTGCATCAGTAGTATTTGTATTGACAACTCTTAGGTCTGTTTTCCAGTTACC
>DAOWOG010000037.1 GCA_030642185.1 Helicobacteraceae bacterium
ATAAAAGAGTTACATCACATATTTTTCGTCATTCGTATGCCACTCATCTACTTCAAAACGGTGTAGATATCCGCTCTATTCAGGAACTTTTAGGACATAAAAGTATTGAAACAACGATGATTTATACACATGTTGTTAAAGAGCTGAATCAGGCAAGTATCAAAAGTCCTTTGGACTTTTAACAACAGACTGTTTTACAAAACTCAATGCTTTTTCATGCACGAATGCCAGATATTTCCAATCTTTGCTTGGCTGTATCAAGGTCAAACGATGAGGAGAGACTGCGCGTGAAAGTGCCACATAGAACTGTGACGGGGCAAAGATCTCGTTACTCTCGATGATGAGATCATCGATACTCATCCCCTGTGATTTATGAATGGTAATGGCAAATGCCAGGGCGATGGGGAATTGATGGATCGTGAACTGTGCCACTTCGACCATCTCTTTTTTACCTTCGATGCTTTTTTCTTCCCATTTATGCTTTGAGACGGCAGCACGTTCCAGCTTAACCACATAGCCATCAGCTTTTTCGACATAAACAGTGTTACTGTCAGCTCTGACAATTCGGCCGCGTTCTCCGTTAAAGTAGTTCCAGGCATTGCGGGTGAAGAGCACGGGAGCACCAATCTTGATTCGAAGATCCTGTTCAATACGGGCATCATTGAAAAAGCGTTCAATCTCTTTATCTTCAGTTTTCGGATTATGGCGTACAACCTGTGATTCAAAGCTTACCTCATCTTCATCAATAAATTCAAGCTGCGTCTGATTGTGGCGTGATGCAGAGATATTTTTTCCATAAAGAAATGTATAATGACTGAGATCATCTCCTATGGGTTTAATGAGATTATGAAGATAAAGGTGCTCTTTTTCATCGACTTGAGCATAGCGCACTGCATCAAGAATCTCAATGAAATCTGTGTCATCAGTCCGGTAATTGACATTGAGTGTCACTTGAATAAAGTTCAACTCTTTCCATGCCTCTGACTCAAAGGCAAAACGGATTGCGCCATAACCTCTTACTACCGGCGGAAGCTGTAGAAAATCTCCGACGACCAATACCGACCCTTTGAAATCGGATTCAACTATTCTATGGTAAATCATCTCCATCAATTCGGCACTGACCATGGAAATTTCATCAATCACCAGCAGATCCATTGTACCGATCAGTTTTTTGATTTTCTTCTTGGTATTAAACTTGCCCCGCTTAGTGAGATCTGAAAGTGAATCGGCGATACCAAGGTCTAAAAAGCTGTGCAGTGTCTGCCCGCCGATCAGTGTCGCTGCCATCCCGGTTGAAGCAAGTTTGGCAACCTTTTTACCCTCTTCTTCGAAGGCGTTGATAATGGCACGCGTTGTGGTAGTTTTTCCCACGCCGGCACCGCCGGTAAGGAAGATGTTTTGTTTAGCATGAAGCTGTTCAAGAAGTATATCAAGCATATTTAATGACGAATGTTTATATTACGCTCTTCCGAGGCTGATTTTGGAGCCTTTAAATTCGAGTATTTCAACATCGATCGCATCGCCGACACTTAAGACATCTGCTACATTGCTCACACGATGTTCCGATATTTTAGAGATATGAAGCAGTCCGTCAATCCCTCCAGGAAGTTCAATGAAGGCACCGAAATCCACAATCTTTTTCACCGTTCCGCTTACTTTGTCACCGACATGGTATTCGGGTTTCGGCTCCGGAACTTTGGAAAGAATGCCTTCAATGTGTTCACGGGCACCCTTCACTCCCTGTTTATTGCTCCCGGTAACTTTGACATCGCCTTTTTTGCGATCAATATCAATCGCTACATCAAATTTTTCAATGATCTCACGAATTGTTTTTCCCGCCTGACCGATAATTTCGGCGACACGGCCCGGATCAATACTAAAGAGATCACTGCTAGGCAGACCATCCGTAAACTCTATCTTTTTTTCTGCTTCATCCATAATACCGATGATATGGGCACGCCCTTCTTTTGCCTGGTATAGTGCCTCTTTAAGTACAGACAGGCTGATGCCGCCGAGTTTGATATCCATTTGCAAGGCAGAAATGCCCTCTTTCGAGCCACTTACTTTAAAATCGAGATCGCCATCATGATCTTCCAGGCCGCTGATATCGGATAAAATTGCAAATTTATCTCCTTCGGAAACCATCCCCATCGCAATACCGGCCATCTGATCACTCAACTCAATATCACCCGCGCGCATAGCCATATAACCGCCGCAAACCGTTGCCATGGATGACGAACCGTTTGACTCAAGTATCTCCGAAACGAGACGAATTGTCTGTCCCGGGGACTCTAACAGCGGCTCAAGTGCACGTTTTGCAAGATTTCCGTGACCAAGTTCACGCCGTCTCGGCGCACCGATAGGCGATGCTTCGCCGACACTGAAACCCGGAAAGTTATAGTGCACCATAAATGTTTCGTATTGGGATCCGTTTGAACTGAGATTCTCATACATCTGCGCATCTTTATTGCCGCCGAGTGTCAACACCACCAAAGCCTGTGTCTGTCCGCGTGTGAAAAGGCATGAAGCGTGTGCCGATGGCAGGATGTTGGTTTTGATATCAATCGGCCGGATTTCACGCAATGTCCGACCGTCGGGACGTACACCGTTTTCCAGGATATTCGAACGTACCATTTCGCGTTTCACATCGATAAGTGCACGTTTGACACTTGCTTTTTCCCAGGTCTCCTGTGCATTCAGGATTGTCTCGCGAATCTCGCGCAGTGCATTTGAACGTTCACTTTTTGCCATATGTTTAATCGCATCACTAATGCTGTCCGCATAATTTTCACGAATGTATGCCAAAAGCTCTTCATCAACAACCGTCTCGTGCAGCTGAAGCGTTATAGCCGGTTTGACAAACGGTGCAAATGCATTTTCATAAGCACTATTTGTATCGTTCAGTGATTTTTGTACTGTTTCGAGAATGCCGACGAATTCATCCTCACTCAGCACATTGGAACGATAACTTGCGATACTTTCAGCTGAGAGCATCGGATCGATCATCGGATCAATCATTGCCGAACTCATAATTTCTGTTTCAATCGAACCGATCGCACCCATCTCAATCATCAGCAGATCCTCTTTACTGCCGGCAACAAACAGATCCAGCGTACTCTCTTCAAGCTGTGATGCAGTTGGATTGACAATGACATCACCGTCAATTTTGGCGACACGGCAGGCAGTGACTGAAGTCGTAATGTCCAGATCAGAGACATAGAGCGCCGCAGAAGCGGCATTGAGTGCCAGTGCCTGCAGATCGGATTCTTTGTCGACGCTTAACACCATTACGGTAATCTGGATCTGGTTGGTAAAACCTTTTGGAAAAAGCGGACGTAAAGAGCGATCGATAATACGTGATGTCAACGCTTCAAAATCACTCGGTTTGCTCTCGCGTTTAATAAAACCTCCGGGATACCTTCCTGCCGCATAAGTCTTTTCAATGTACTGTACCGTCAAAGGCAAAAACTCTTCATCGGCAAATTCATTTTCATCCACGACAACGGTTGCGAGTATAACGGTATCGCCCGATTTCATCCATACCGAACCATCTGCCTGTTTGGCTACACTTGAAAAGGCATACTCTTCATTTTTGTTTTCCAACGTCAATAACACATCATAATCCATCATTAATCTCCTAAAATTGTCTCTATTTGTACATCACTGACACGTTCCAGCACCTCATAATAACTCACTGTATCAATATAATCATCAAGGACATGCAGACTGAAGATCTCATCAGCAAGCGGTTCAAGCGATTCAAGCACTTCCTTTGAAATAACAGGTACTGCAACATAAACGGCCTTGGGATTCATCGCCAGCACTGTTTTCATTGCACTCATCATTGTCAAACCGCTTTGAACACCTTCATCGATCAGCAGCACTGTTTTACCCTCAGCTGAATTAAAATGGCGCCCTTTTCGATACTGATACATATGGCTTAAAATCTTCTCTTCATGTTTTCGGCTTGCCTCACCGTAAATATAGTCATACTTTATCTCAAATGCATCAACGAGACTGTTGTTGATGACGATCTCTTCCGTCTCACTGACACGTGCAATTTCGCACTCACTGTTGTTAGGTGCCAATATCGCTTCTGAAAAAAGAAAATCAATCGGTAGTTTCAGACGTGTATTAAGGTGTTCTGCAAGTTCAAGAGCACCGGAAGAAACAGCGATCATCTGCCATGTTTCATGCTTCATCTGATCAAGCGGAAGCACTTCTTTCAAAAGCCGAGCAGCATCTTTTCGATCACTGAATAAGTTTGTTTGTGTCATTATTTTCCTTAGGGCACTTTATCAGGAGCCGTCAAGCACATCTCTGAGCTTGTAATTTACTTCTGTTCCACCGATAGGTTTTAACATTATAGTAAAATAGATATATTTATCAAAAATTGAGCTCACATCGTTTTGTGTCAGTATCGGCCTGTTGTTCTCAACATAACGCAATCCGAAATCCCAACACCGTTTCGAATACATAAATCCGATCTCGGCAAATTTTTTAACACTGTTCTCAATATCATAGGCATACTTGCCAAAATAACGGTAGTGTTTGTCATATCGGTATGAAGCGTCAACTGTAAGATAATTATCATACCTTTGACCATCTTCGATTTCAATATTTTCATAAAGATTGGAAAAACCGGCATTTATCTTTTTGTCATTATATCGAATACTGTTGAGCGCTTTACTGACAAGATTGCGCTGATAATTATAGAATATATCCGTATAAAAAGAGAACGCATCGCTCACTTGATACTCCAATTCATTTTCCAGTTCGCTTAATTTGTCACGTCTGGAATCAAAGGAAATATTCTGACTGATACGATGATAGAGTTTTTGTTCTCCTGATCCATCAAAAAGAAATTGTGTAAATTCAAGCTTCAGTATCTCTTCAACATCTTCAATATTGTAAAAATCACACTCCGGATTATCGCCTGCTCCCGGTCTGCCGCATGTCTCCTCTTTATCTTCGTAATAGCCGTCTCTATGATCGACCCCTGACTTGACATAGGTTGCATCCAACGCAATGGCATGCGCAGAATCACTGTAGCCTTTTGTCAAATAGCTGCCCGCGTTGAAGACATGATACAAACGTCCGAATGTTCCGGGATTGTACTCATTTTTTGAAATGATATTGGAGTATTCTGCTTCACCGCCAAAAGTGGAATATTGTCCATAAAGCTGTGCTGTGTAACTGACATTTACAAAATCATCCAGGATATCTGTCTGCAAGGTGATCGGAACATCCAGCTCTCCCTGCAGTGCCCGCTTTCCTTCAGATCGGTAAAAGTTTTGCACATTGACATCAACATCATAAAAAAGATGATCGTCTAAAAAGGTATTGAGATAATGATGATACTGGATTACCGGTAGCGTCTGAAGCGTGTTTGCATTGCTCTTTTTGTTAAGATCAAGATAATAGCGTAACGAAGTACCAAAATAATTATCTTCTTCATTATAAAAAAGATTGATACGTGAAAGGACAAGGTTGGAGGTTGCATTTTGTGTTTCATCATTCTGAGAAAGGTTAATGTAGTCGATATCATTCATCAAAGAAACATCCGTATAAAGTCCGGATTGTCCGGCAAGGTCCAAACCGAACCAGCGCTGTAAAACTTTATGGTTTTCATAATTCAGATCAAAACCGAAATGCTTATCATTGGCCAACTGATATTTATCGACATAGTTTGATTTTTCGTCAAAATATCCAATATTCAAAGAACCCTTGGAAACATTAGAATCCACAAAACGCAATGTTCCATAGAGTCCTGCACCGCGACTGGTTCGAATTTGGGGTCTGAGTTCAACGTCCCAATTGTTATCAACAGCGATATAAACCGGCTGTTGATAATATAATCCTTCCGTACTTGAAATACCGAAAGACGGGATCATCAGTCCGCTGCGGCGCTTGGTGTCAAGAGAGTAACCGAAATAGGGGAAGTAAAAAACCGGTATATCATACAGATGCAGTCGGGCATTATAGATATTGGTCCACTTCGTCTCACTGTTATAATCCATACTTCCAAAAAAGATTTTCCAGAGCGGATCATTCGGATCACACCCGGAAACCATCCCGCTTTGGATCTCAAAATCATCTTTCTCAGCTCTGCCTTCCAGTGAACTCAACCATACCCGGCTGCTTTTATCCAGCATGAAAAAGGGGGAAAAATATCGTTCCTCATCAGCCATATTCAAACGTGCATAATCACCTACTGAGTAGTAGTTGCTTCCCTTCATAGCAATAATATTGCCAAAAAGCTGCAGGGTTGAACTGTTGCGGTCATAGATCGCTTCATTCGCACTGAGATAAAAATCTTTATACAACACAAGCACATCGCCTGATGCCTTTACCGCCGTACTGTTTGACTCCAGATCTGTTGCATAAAACTCAATATTGTCACCGGCAGAAAGTACACTCAGCCCAAGCCACAACCATAGCCATACTTTACGCATCAACCACTACTGTCCGTGCAGTCTTGTCATGCCATGTCTGACGCGCAGGGTTATAAAATGCCCAGATAAAGCCCATATAGAAGATCATTTCACTGATAATGCGAAAAACACTGCGATTGAATGCACTGAGGAAGATAGGTGTTGTGAGATGTCTTATTTCGATCACCCGTATTTTCATCACAATTTTACCGATTGTAGCACCGTACTGATAGACAAAAATCGTCTGATAGATGATCTTGATAACCATGTATTCCAAAACATAGGCATTGGTAAGCGCGATCATCTCATCAAACGTTGTTAAGGATCTGAAGGCATCCCACAGCATGATCATCAAGAGCGCTGACAGCAGCAGTTCATCAATGACAAAGGCAACGGCTCTCTTTTTTACAGTTGAGAGCTTCAGACCTGCCCGATGAAGCTCTGAGGGGATCTCTTCATTCATACGATTGGCTTACAGTGCCTGATAAGCGATATCGGTACGCAGTTTTTTGCCGGCAAAATGAACCTGCCCGCAGAGCATATAGGCACGGTCACGCGCCTCGCGGATAGAATCACCCAGACCGACACAGACCAGTACACGTCCGCCCGATGCGTAAAGCACGCCATCTTCTTCAATAACGCCGGCATAGGAAATATGGCTGTTTTCCGCAAGCGCTTCATGAACAATTTCATCCACAACGATCTCGGCCGGTTCCGAACTTTTATAGGGATAGTCCCGGCTTGCCATCACCACACCGACAGCATGCTGATCACTAAACTCTACCTGCAGAGAATCGAGCTGCTTGGTAGCCGCTTTATAAAAAAGTTCACTGGCAGGCGATTTCATCAGCGGCATTAAAATCTCGCATTCCGGATCGCCGAAACGGACATTAAACTCCAGCGTGATCGGCTCGCCGTTAACGATCATCAGGCCAATAAACAGAACGCCTTCAAACGGTGCACCCTCTGCTTTCATTCCATCAAGTGTTGGACGGATCACCCGATCTTTTACTTTTTGATAAATTACATCATCCACCAACGGCGTCGGTGCATAGGCCCCCATTCCACCGGTATTTGGACCTTCATCACCATCCAAAAGACGTTTATGATCCTGTGCCGCAGGGAGGAGAATATAATCTTCTCCGTCACAAATTGCAAACATCGAAAGCTCATAGCCGTCCAGGAACTCTTCAACGATCACTTTTTTTCCTGCATCGCCGAAGGCTTTCCCGCTGAGCATTTCCGAAACCGATTTTTTGGCTTCATCATGACTCATGGCAATAATCACCCCTTTACCCGCACACAGACCGTCGGCTTTGACAACAACAGGCAGCGGCAGCGTTTCGATGAACTTAAATGCTGTTTCAATGTGATCGGTTTCAATGTAGCGTGCCGTCGGGATATTGTATTTGGCCAAAAAGTTTTTCATATAGACTTTTGAGCCTTCAAGCTGCGCTGCTTCTCTGCTTGGACCGAAAATCGTCAGTCCTTTTGCTTTGAAAATATCGACGACACCATCTACCAAAGGCGCTTCCGGTCCGACTATCGTCAAATCAATATCATTGTTCAGTGCAAAGTCAGCCAGATCATCATACGCTTTGATAGAGAGATTTTCACCCAACTGCGACGTAGCTCCGTTTCCCGGTGCAAAATAGAGTTTTTCAACTTCACTCTCTTTACGCAGTGCACGACCGATAGAAAATTCACGTCCGCCGCTTCCCAAAATCAAAATATTCATATGTTCTCCGATAAGCTTGTCAGTCAAGGGCACCTCTAAAAACCCTAGTTAGTCTCAGCGATAGAGAGAAATTCATAACCAAGGCGGTACTTTGAAAGCCTAGCCGTAGCTAAGGTGAGAAGTACCAACGCAGAGTATGTGTTTCTCTCTTTCGCCCGAAGGG
>DAOWOG010000075.1 GCA_030642185.1 Helicobacteraceae bacterium
ATCGCGTCGAGTGCAGCGGAACCGGAAGCTGCAGTACAGGTTCCAAGCCGGTATTGATCAATTATGAATTCTACAGCAATCCGGGAGCGCCGGATGCCAATGTCACCCTGCGCAAAAGTCTGGCCAGTGACAATGCCCGAAGCAGTGACGGTATATTCTGGTTCAGCAATCCGCAGCACAACACAGCCACCGATGGCATTGTTGCCTCTTCAACACAAAAACACGCTTCCGTCATTACAGCAGGAGCCCCTGTCCATAATCCGAATTTTACGCAGATTGCCTACAGCTATCCAGGTCCAAACTATCCCTATAAAACAACTGTCAGCATTGCAACCGACAGCTGGCTGATTTACAGCAGATACGATGCCGCTGCAACGGGCAATGAATTTGAACTGGAATTCAACAAAGACAAGGGAGTCAAAAGCGGTAACGATTACCTTCAAAATACCAATGAGGACAATGCCAGCGTTAATACCTCAAGAAGGATTATGTGGTAAAAACCGATAGATTTTTTTTCGAACTGCCTTCAATAATACCAATTGATATCAGTTCGATTATTTTTTATTTTTATGCGTCAAAACTATTAAACTCTACCGAACGACCTCCCCTAAACCTGTTTACTTTATATTTACAATTTCTTTTAAAACCGGAAAAATATACGCTACTATTTAAAATACGCTAAATTCAGAGTGCTCAATTATTACTAAATATCTCGTTTACTGTATGAGCCCTGATTATGTGTACTCTGATTTTCCATGTAGAGGAGTATCCCATGAAAACTCTAATAACCGTTATCTTCTTTCTTTTCTTATTAACCGGAAGTAGTCTTTTCGCATCCAATAATCCCGTCATCAATGTCGTCCCGGCAGACGTAACCGTTATCGAGGGAGAGAGCGGCACGGTAACCGTTGCACTCACTATAACAGCCGACGTATGCCCTGATAAAAAAGATCTTTTCATTGCCTGGTCAACCTCCGATGGCAGCGCTGCGGCGGGCAGTGACTATCAAAGTGCAAGCGGTACGATCACCTTCGCAAAAGGAACCTGCTCCAAAAGTCAAACGATTTCTATCATTGTCAATGGAGACACGGTAATACCTGAAGCGGATGAGATCTTCTATGTCAATCTTACGAACGGCGGTACCAGTCCGGCACAGGATTTTACAATTAATGATTGGAAATCAACGATCACTATCTTGCCGGCACAGGCAGAACTGAGTATCAAAAAATCCGCTCCGCCGTCCGCATTGATCGATAGTGCCATGAGCTACACCCTGACGGTTCAGACTGCAGGCGGTTTTGGACTGAGCAATGCCGCCAATGTTGTTCTTACCGATACCCTGCCAGGCGGAATGACCTATAACGGCATCACTGCACCTGGCGGCTGGAGCTGTAATTACGCAACAGGAACACTCACCTGTTCTGCAGCGACACTTGCACCGGGCTATACCGGGGCCTTTATTATTGACGTTCATGCCCCGGCGACTTCCGGCATGATCACAAACACGGCCAACATCAGCTCGACAACACAGGATCCGGATACAAGCAACAACAGCGACTTTTACGATACCGATATCGTCAGTTCCTCTGCCGATCTCTCCATTACGAAGGTCGGAACTCCCAAGCCTGTCAGTACCGCCAGCATCCTTACCTACACTATCGATGTGCACAATAGCGGGACCCATGACGCCGAAAATGTACAGGTGGTCGACCAGCTTCCTGGCAATGTCCAGTTTGTCAGTATCGATGGCGGAAGTGACTGGAGCTGTAGTCAGGGCCAGCCTATCCAATGTGACTATATCGCCAACAGCGGCCTTCTGGCCACCAACTCCGATGCCGGTACAATCACCCTGAAAGTAACAACACCGGCGGGCAATGACACCATCATCAATACCGCAACGGTCATATCTACAACAGATGATCCGGATATCAGTAACAACCAGTCTACGGATAGCACAGTTGTACAGTTCCAAACCAATCTTGGCGGTGAACGCAATTTTGAAAAATACCTCCAGTACAATGTCTTTGGAGATATGAAGCTCATAGGTAACGCGAACCTTCTCAAAAGAGCCGGTGATGCCGATCAAAACTATAATGACCTCGTCTATATGAGTTATGTCGATGATGACAGTGACGGAAGCACCTTCAACTCCAGTTCATCCCTGCTCGACCTTGGTGACCCTTCTCACGAGATCCTCTGGGCAGGTCTCTACTGGGAAGGACATCTCTGTGACTCAACTGATGCAGGGAAATGTGTATGGAGCAACTCGTCCTACGCTGATTTTAACGCGGCTAAGAGCCATCTTGGAGAGATTAAACTTAAAACACCGAAGCAAAGCGGCTATATCAATATCACCGCCAATAATCTTGATATCGTTAAACGGACTAATGAAAACTGGATTTATTCAGCATTTGCGGATATCACCCCCTACCTAGATGCAGATGAAACGGGTACCTACACGCTGGCAAATCTCGTTGTCAATGAAGGAAAAGTCGGCGGAGGCGGTAACTATGGCGGATGGTCCATGCTGGTCATCTATAAGGATCCGTCCAATACGATGCATTATAAGAATATTTCCGTATTCAACGGTTTCAAATATGTCAATGCGGACAATTTCAGCTTTCCAATCGATGGTTTCGTCACCCCTTTAAGCGGCCCTGTCAATGCATCGATCGCCTTATTTGCCGGAGACGGTGACCCCAGTGAAGGAGGAGTAGCACGAATGCGGATCGGAACTTCCGCCACCTATGATTACGTTGGCGGTGACGCGGCTAATCCTCTTGACAACCTGCTCAACGGTTCCATGGCAGATTTGGGAACTGATCTTCACCCGGTTACTCCCCAGACCTACGGTGTAGATATAGACAGGGTCGATGTCAGCAGCTTTATGACCAATAACCAGAATGAAACGGAATTTATATTTGATGTAGCGACACCGGCAGGCGGAGTCGACTACTACACCCTGAGTCTTTTTGCCTTTGCCACCGATATGACCTCACCTGCCATTGACGGTTTTAAAAAAGAGGTGCAGATCAAAGATCCGGCTGGAAACCTGCAGCCCAGCGGTCCCAGTGCCATCATTTATCCCGGCAGCGAAATGATCTATACCCTGACGTTTAAAAACTCCGGGGATGAAAAAGCCAAAGATGTTGAGATTTTCGATGATTTTGACTTCGACGGTTTGACACCGGTGTTGAATCTCACTAACTTTGATGCCAGCCAGATCAAACTCTCAAATCCAAACAGCACGACCTGGCAAAGCAATCCAAACTGTGGCTATACAGCCAGTGATAATCGTGTCTGGTGTAGACTGAATGAAGTCGACGTCGGTGAAACATACCTTATGCAGTTCTCTGTCATGCTAAGCGATACCAAGCCGTCTAACGATGTCAACCTCACCAATACCGCCTACTCAATCTATAAAAATGCCACTACGGATGACTATGTCACACTTGTAAGCGATGCAAATGGCGATTATGGCGGGAAAAGCAATACCCTCAATGCCGGAACGCTTACCAGTGCAAGCACAGGAGTCAATCCTCCTGAAGATGCCTTTACCTGCGGTCTTTTCCCAAGTGTTTTAACATCCTATCAGCATATGGCACTCTCAGCCAACCTGATCGTAAACAGCTGTTTTATCTCTTATCCGGAAGGGCAGTTTTCACAGCTTACCAACAATGCCAACCAGGTACCTGTTTGTTATACCGATGAAACACGCAGTACCCTCTGTGTTGACCAGGATGGCATTACAGAAAATGGAAACTGTACCTATATACCGCCGCCGTCCAATCGATATGATCACATTTTCATTCCGACAAGCATAACGGGCTCTACAAGTGAAAGTGCAAATATTACCTTTACCAATCTCGAATACGGCAGCTACAATCTGTCGGGTAACAATCAAGTCATTCATTTTGATCCGGCAAACCATTACGCAGACAACCCGGCCAACAGAAAAGTGATGCTGCTTGGTGATTTTGACTTTACTAAAAATGGTCAAGTCATCACTTTCGAAGAGGGTGATTACTACTTTACATCATTGACCTTTAGCGGTAATACACCGGAAATTCAGCCTGTAGGCGATGTCCGTATTTACATTGAAGGCAACCTGGTCTATGCCGGAAACGGTGCCGATGTTGCCGATCCGACGGCTTCCATGTTTGTCTTTGTTATGGGTAATTTTGATGTCACCTCGTTCGGTGGCGGAAATGGCTGGCTGGGCATGTTCCTTTATGTCCTGGGAGATGTTGAAATCAGTTCTAACTCCAACAGCGCCCTTTTTGGAGGTATAACCGCTGAAGGCAGTATCTCAGTACCCGGAAATAACTTTAATTTTATCTACAACCGAAATGGCTCCGGAAACTTCGGGCTCGGCGAGTGTGCACTCTGTTTTGATGAACCGCTGGACAGTCCGAGTGGAGCCACGACTACCGTTGCTGCACAGATCATCAATCAGGGTCGTATCGATATCACCGATACCATCGTATCAAAAGCCTATGCCTACCCTATTTTCAGCGCGATCAATGCCGGCTCGGACAATGCCAATACAACGACAACCTTTGGCGTAATCCCCATTGACTTTGATGGACTCAAAAGTTTTCCAAATCCGACAGCCGATGGCTTTATTTATGATATCGGCGACTATAGCATCACACAGTCTGACATATTGTTCGATACCACAAACATTCCTTTTGACCTTGCGGATTACAATACCAGTGATCTGGCTAACGTTAAAGCGGTTTTCATCGCTGACTATAAGCAGGATAAACGTGATTACCATGTTATCGTTGATCGTTGTACCAAATGGGGCGGCGGCGGTGCACTTAGCTGGACAACCGGGCCGTTTGACGGCTACGATACCTTTAGAAACCTGGATGACCGCAATATCTCTACCAAAATCGTTCAAAATCCGTTTGATCTGAAGATCGTCAGTATCAATGATACACAGACTGCACTGGAAACCAAAGAAGGTATCACAGTGACCTATAAGCTTGTCGATATGGACAACGGTGGGGCAGTACCGTTGACAACCGGTGTTTTCGATGTCAATAACACCTCCAACATCCTTAGAAATTTCAATGTACCTGACGGACATCAGGATCTGCGGATCGAATTCACTCTGTGTGCTGACTATAACGGTACCCATTACGGTCTCTATCCATGGCAGGCCTGTAACGGTACAGTCTACTGCGGTATCACCAATTTAAATCAGACCTGTTACCGTAAAGTCTACAGCAGTGACGAATTTGCAGTACGTCCAAAATCCTTTGACGTCAATATCACGAGCGGTATGAAATTTATTGCAGGAACATCAACCAGTCTATTGTTCAGGGCTCTTGACAATCTTACTCAGGGAACCGGTGACTATAATGAGACCCAAAACAGCTCATTTACCGTCGAGCTCAACATTTCCGATCCTTCAAAAATCAACGATTGCCAGTATCCTCACTTTGATCTTTCCGGCACCTCTCCGGTTGAGTTTGATGATGGACAGGACCTGGATGTGTTTGAATTTGATCATGTCGGAGAATTCAACCTCGTCATTGCCGAAAAAGAGGGTTATGATTATGCCCGTGTCGATGATGACGATACGCTGAGTAACAACCCCAACGGTATCAACCGTTTGATCGACCCTTTTTCAGTCCCGGTTGTTATCGTTCCGGACAGCTTTGATATCTCCGGAAGCTATAACGATTACGGCAGCAACTTCACCTATCTTTCCAATTTCGATGATGTCAACGCCAGGGTTATGGCTTCAGAGTATAACCTCACCCTGGTGGCTAAAGATGCACATGGAAATATTGCGGTAAACTATACTGATAACTGTTATGCCAAAGATATGGATATATTGATGACCTATGATACGCATGGTGCCGCATTGACACCAAACCTTACCAAAGTACAATATCTTGAAAAAAATACCGCCCCTGCTGCTGTTTTTGATGTCAACATAGGCGATGACATCAACTACAGTTTTACCGGTGCCATTTTCGATGAAGACGTTAACGGAACGGCCAATATCCTCATCGATATTAACTTTGACCGCCACAATACAAGAGTCATCAATCCATTCATTTTTACACTTGACGATATCACGATAACCGACAGTGACGGTGTCACCAGTACACAACCGATCGATGACAGTGCCACTTTCATCTATGGCCGCGCCCATGCCCCGCGCTATCGTGTCGCATGTACCGGAAGCAGCGGATGTGACACCGGTTCCAGACCGGCATTGATCCGTTACGAATTCTTCAGTAATTCGGGTGCACCCGATGCCAATATCACTCTGCGCCAGAGTATTGCGCCTGACAGTTCCCGCAGCCGTGACGGCCTCTTCTGGTTTAACAATCCGCAGCATGACACGACTAAAGACGGCAATGTTGCATCAACCGTAC
>DAOWOG010000312.1 GCA_030642185.1 Helicobacteraceae bacterium
GCCTTGATTATCAAACACACGAATACGAAGGAGCATTTATAGGTATCTGGGATGTTGTCGAGGATCTGTTTCCAAGGCAAATGATAAAGGATATGTTCGCTTCGCATTTTAGCTTGTTGCGTCAGTTGGCAGCTGATACTGACATCTGGACAAAAAGCGCTGAAAAACGTGTGCAGGAGCAGATCCCATTATCACAGCTGCGTCTTTATGAAAGTTTGAATGAAACGCATCACCCTAGCATTCCAAAGCTTCTTCATGAAGCGGTTCTCGATCAAGTACAGCAGCGGTCGGACCAACCGGCCGTGATAGCAGAGGAGCGAACGCTTACCTATGCTGAGCTGGAGCGGGAATCGGCCGTTGTGGCAGACTGGCTGCAGCGAAACGGAGCAGCGTCCAATCAACTGGTTGCAGTGGTGATGGGAAAAGGGTGGGAACAGATCGTAGCTACTCTCGGAATTCTACGGTCCGGTGCGGCCTATTTGCCACTGGATCCGGCCCTTCCAAAGCAGCGTTTGAACCATTTACTGAAACACGCTCAGGTTGAACTCATACTGTCGCAGCCGTGCTGGAATCAAATACTGGAGTGGCCGGAGAATACATCGTGTTATACGGTCGGTGTGCAAGTGTGCGGCGTGGCGGATGTTCCGGAGTTTTCGGGAGAACGTCCGATCTGCTCTGCGCGATATGATGATCTTGCCTATGTTATTTATACATCGGGTTCCACGGGGTTGCCAAAAGGAGTTATGATCTCCCATCGGAGTGCCGCCAATACGATAGAAGATGTCATTGAGCGTTTTGGTATCGGACCGGGCGACCGTG
Source organism: Helicobacteraceae bacterium (assembly GCA_030642185.1). Classification (GTDB taxonomy): domain Bacteria; phylum Campylobacterota; class Campylobacteria; order Campylobacterales; family Sulfurimonadaceae; genus 4484-230. The sequence goes on from DAOWOG010000312.1 coordinate 820, forward strand.
TGCTTGCCGTATCGCCTTTGAGTTTTGATCTCTCCGTCTTTGATATTTTCAGCCTGCTTTCGGCGGGCGGAACGGTAGTCTTGCCTGCCATCGAAGATGCGAAGGACCCCTCGCGCTGGCTGCAACTTATCAAAGAGCATAAGATAACAATCTGGAACTCGGCACCTGCATTTATGCAGTTGCTGAGTGAGTATGGCGCACAGAACGAAGATACTTTTGGTAATGCACTGCGGCTCATTTTGCTAAGCGGGGACTGGATACCACTAGAACTTCCTGATCAGATTCGAAAACTTGCCCCGAACTCAGAGGTCGTGAGTCTTGGCGGCGCAACGGAAGCCAGTATCTGGTCCATTTTATACAAAATCGACAAGGTCGACCCTACTTGGAATAGCATCCCTTATGGTCATCCTATGAAGAATCAACACTTCTATATTTTTGATGATGCTCTTGAGTTACGTCCCGTATGGGTTCCTGGTGAGCTGTATATTGGTGGGGAAGGGCTGGCAATGGGGTATTGGCATGATCAGGAGCGAACGGATCAAAGCTTTATTATACACCCCCGCACCGGAGAACGTCTTTACAGGACCGGCGATATCGGACGGATGCTAGATAACGGCGTCATCGAGTTCCTGGGCAGACGTGATAATCAGGTTAAAATCCGTGGTTTTCGTGTCGAACTTGGAGAAGTTGAATCTGTGTTGAACCAGCATGCAAAAATTCGTCAGAGTGCCGTCATAGCACAGGGTTCCGAAAAAAGAAAAAACCGTTTGGTCGCCTATATCTTGCTTCTAAAGGGAGGAAAATTATTTGAGGAAGAGTTGAAAGCATTTGTACGCAAACGGCTTCCGGACTATATGCGACCATTGATGTTTGTGACGGTTGAACAGTTTCCTTTGTCTGCCAATGGAAAAATCGATCGTAAGGCATTAAGCAAAAAGGCTGACAAAGTATTGTCTACAGGTAATATTAATATGTATCGGGAATACTCCGGAGAAACTCTTAACATGATCATGCAAGTGGCATCGGAAATTTTACGTATCGACAATATAGAGCCAAAAGATCAACTGCTCAGACTGGGTGCAACTTCGGTTGATGTTATCCGGGTTATCAATCGGTTGGAACAGGAGCTTGGTGTTCGGCCAACCGTTGATGAAGTGTATGGGGCCGAAAATTTTTATTTCCTCACAGAAATGATCAAAGAGAGGCGCCAGAGAACATCTGCATTGTCATCTCAGTCGAGTTTAGGGCACAATAGAACTGTACCTGATTCTCTTTTATCAAATACCTTACTGCTTGATCCTACTGAGCGGAAAGATTTTAGGGATTCTCAGCCAGGCATGCGCCATAATCTGACTGGACGTCCAGACGTTGTATTGCAATATAGTGAACCTGACACCAGTTTAATACATAGCTGGAATACGCGCCGCAGCTATCGCCATTTCATGCAAGCACCTGTTCCTCTTGACAGCATTGAAAAACTCTTCAGTTGCCTAAAGGGAAAAGATGTTGATGGTGTGTACCAATATTTTTACGGTTCAGCCGGCAGACTCTATCCGGTACAGGCCTATCTTTATGTGAAGCCTGATCGCATTAAGGGTTTGGAAGCTGGAGTATACTATTATCATCCACTGGAACATCGCCTTATACGATTTGCTTTACCATCAAAACTGCCTGGCGAAATTTACGACCCTCTGATCAACCGTCCTATTTTCGATGAAGCAGCCTTTGGGGTATTTCTGGTTGCCGATCTCTCTGCTATTATGCCAATGTACGATGAAAAGAGTATGCACTATGTTACCATCGAAGCCGGTCTGATGACCCAGCTTCTTGAAGAAACTGCACCCTCTTGCAGCCTCGGACTATGCCAGATCGGTGAACTTGATTTCAACCGTATCCGTTCTTTTTTTGAACTGAACGACGAACAAGTACTTGTGCATTCACTTCTTGGCGGCAGCATAGCCACATGATCAACGATCTCATTGCTTTCACAGATGCATCCGGACTTTTCGAAGAACAGCAGTTGAAGTGGAGACAGCCGCCTTTCGTTTCTGCAATTCAGAAAGAAGCAATTCATTTATGGAAGATGGAACTTGATCTGGATGATCATATATTATATAGGTTCCTAACATTGCTTTCTACTGATGAATATGATCGTGCAGAA
>DAOWOG010000357.1 GCA_030642185.1 Helicobacteraceae bacterium
AACGATATTTCCCCTGCTGCGCAATCAGACTTTTGAGCTTAAGACACTTCTCGAAGTGACGCATCAAGCCTGTAAGGGCAACAGCAGTGCCAAGGCCGCTGTCGAAATCGCCCTCTACGATCTGGCATCAAAAAACAGAGACCAAAGCCTGGTTGAATTTCTGCACGGCACTGCCTGCAAACTTCAAACAGCCGTCACCATCAGTCTCAACGAACCTGACATCATGGCCGATGATGCCACCAAAGCTTTTGCAAGAGGCTTTGACATCCTTAAAATCAAAGTCGGCAGCAACGACGGACAGGACATTCAACGTATCAAAGCGGTCAGTAACGCAGCTCCCCAGGCAAAACTGCTTGTCGATGCCAATCAGGCCTGGAGTCTTGAAACCTCACTGAACATTATCAATGCACTCAAAGATGCAAAGATCGAACTGATCGAACAGCCGGTAAAGGGAAAGGATATCGAAGGATTAAAGCAGATCACACAGCAGAGCAGTATACCGATTTTGGCCGATGAGGCCGTGTTTACCTTTGAGGATGCCAAAAAAGTGATCGAACAGCAAGCTGCCGATCTGATCAACATTAAACTCATGAAGTGCGGCGGGATCTCCAAGGCGATTGAGATCATCGAGTATTGTCAGGCGCATCATGTCAAGTGTATGATGGGCTCGATGCTCGAGGGGCCCGTCTCCATCAATGCAGCTGCCCAACTGGTGATGGCCTACCCGGAGGCCTTCAGCTATATCGATCTCGACAGCCCCCTGCTTTACAAAAAGATTCCCGCCTGCAGCGGTTTGAAATTTTTCAACAACTCGTTTACTCTTGAGCGCTGCGAACCCTACTCGCTTTACATGCTGCAATGCAGCGACGGCACCTACTACACAGGTATTGCCAAAGATGTCGAAAAACGCATTATTGAGCACAACAGTTCACCTACGGGCGCCAAATACACCCGAAACCGCCGTCCGGTTACATTGGTTCATGAAGAGCGGCATACCTCAAAATCTGCTGCACTGAAAAGGGAGATAGCGGTTAAAAAGATGACGCGAATTAAGAAAGAGAAGTTGGTTAAGAGCCGATTTATAGATGGGGAATAATCTTTGTTTACTCCCAGATTGCACCAAAATCAAAATCAATGCTGCATTCATCAAATTCAAAAGTCACATTTTCCTCTTTCAGCTCATCGCTAAGGAGATAAACACCTTTTGATGAGAGGGTATAAAGTTCGGCAAGTCCGGATTTGGGATCGACCAATACAAGATATCTCACACCCTGGTTTTGATAAATCTGAAATTTAACCGTTCTGTCTTTTAGTTTTGTCGATGGGGAGAGGACTTCAAAGATTATTTTAGGGATATTGTCGATGTAATTAGCGTTTGCGGGAATCTTGCTGGCCACCAGCACATCGGGACGAAGCGTGGTATGCTCATCGATCTTGTAGTCCACCTCCATCAATACTTTGCAATTTTCACATTGTTTTAATTTTTTCTTCATTTCAGCCAGAATATTTCCACTGATATCCTGATGTTCTACCGAAGGTGCAGGTGCCATTGCAAAAGCAGTACCATTAATCAACTCCCAATCACCTTCCCACTGAAGATAATCCTTATAACTATAATGTGGCTGATAATCAACTGCACCCATACTTTACCTTTCTATTTATAGTCATTATACAATAAATGTCATCTTCGATACACTTACTGCCCGTCGCCTTCCTCATTTCTCATCGTATCGATCTCCTCAATGATCTCGGCACACTCATCCTCATCCATCTCCCCGGATTTGACCTCCTGAAGCATCAGTTTGAACTCATCACGAAGTTCCTGAACCTCTTTTAACTGCTCTTTGTCTTCACTGCTCGCGTGCTTGTTATCGGCGATCTTTTCAAAAAGGTCATCGATAAAACCTTCGATCTCAGGAATGACATCATTTTCAAGCAGGTCGGTCAAATCTTCAATATTACTCATTTTATGTTCCTTTATTTTTCAAATTGTATCGCAAAGTAGATAGATTTTTAGAGGTCCACTTATTACAATTGTCAATATTTAACAAAGGCAGGGGAAGGAAAAGCAGTACCAGCAACTTCTATAGATAATAATTGTATTATGATAGTTATGATGAATAAAGAAACAATTATCAGAGATATCCGTCATTTTAATGAAAGGTATAAAGAAATCGGATTTGAATTTGTAAGTCTTTTTGGTTCATATGCAAGAGATTCATATGATGTCTTTAGCGACGTGGATTTAACATACAAAATTGATCATAATATTTTTTATAAAGATGATGCTTTTGCGAAACTTGCCAAAATAGATGAGATAAAAGAAGAACTGGAGCATATGTTTCATAAAAAAGTTGATCTGATTCCGGCAAATACAAAAAATTATTTACTTCAAGACAGCTTAGAAAAAGAGCAGATATTTATATGAAAAACAGACTGCTCTCAATCATTGACAAAATTAATGATATTGAGTTTTTCATTGCTCAAAAAGATGGAAGGATTATACTGGCACTTGAATACAGAACTCTACGACCGGCTATCAGGATGCAAATTATTTCAATTGCTGAACAATTTAATAAGCTGAAAGAGGAAAATGAGTTTGAACTTCTGTCTCAAATAAATAAAGATGACCTAAAAGGTTTAAATGCAGTTAGAAACT
>DAOWOG010000258.1 GCA_030642185.1 Helicobacteraceae bacterium
AACATCAGTCCCGGTGTCTTTGCCTTGTTTTCATCCATTAGAAACGCTTTTGCCTCACTCTTTTCAAGATAAACCACTTCAATCGCTTCCACATCAATACCGCCGCCTTCATGTACTTTCATCGATTCGTTCACCGTGGCATAGTAGAGTGTCTGACGCGCTCCGGCAAAGCCGACGGAAGTGTAAAATGAGGTGATCTTCTCAATCGAAACCAAAGGTACGTCGTATCCGCACTCTTCATGAATCTCTTCCGAGGCAATTTCAATCAGGGATTTATTTTTATCGACAATACCCGCACAGAGTTCAAAGGTAAACCCGTCACTGTTTTTAAGATAGACCGGAGGCCGGAACTGTTTGACCAGGACAAAAGCCTCTTTTTGCGTATGATACAGCAAAATTGCGACACTGTCATGGACCTGCGCCAGATCCCAGCTCTTTTCAACACCGTCCTGGCGATAATGCATTCGCTCAAGTTTAACGAAGTTCGAGTCACTGCAAGACTCTAAAGTAATATTTTCAATGGTATACACAGACAGCACCTAAATTAGAATTAAACTTGCCAAGCCCAAAAAGCTGAAAAATCCGATAACATCGGTAGCGGTAGTCAACAATACAGTTGATCCGACCGCCGGATCGATATCCATACGTTTAAGCATAAGCGGAATGGCTGCACCGAAGAAACCGGCCACAAGCATATTGATAATCATCGCCAATCCAATCACAAATCCGAGTTTGGGAAGATCAAACCAGAAATAGGCCACAATGCCCATCAAAAAGGCAAAGAGAAAACCGTTCAGCATAGCGACTATAAGCTCTTTTTTCAGTGCCGACTTCGCATTTTCCCTGTCAATATCTCCCAGTGCCATCTGGCGCACCATAACAGTCAGAGTCTGTGTTCCGGCATTTCCACCCATCGAAGCAACGATCGGCATCAAAATTGCAAGCGGAATAAATGCCGCAAGCGTATCATCAAATAGCGCAATGACAATGGATGCCAAAATCGCAGTCAGCAAATTGACAAAGAGCCAGGATCCGCGTTTTTGAAAAACACCCCAGACACGCTCTTCCTGCTCAGCATCATCATTTACACCGGCCAGATTGTAGATCTGCTCTGTTGCCCGTTCTTCGATAACATCATAGATATCATCCGATGTGATCCGTCCGACCATCTTTCCCTGCCAGTCAATTACCGGAATAACATTGAGGTCATACTGCTCAAACATCGATGCAACGTCCTCAACATCCATGGTCGCTTCAGCGATACGCAGATCCGTTTCCAGAACATCCAAAAGGTCTTTAAATGTTTTTGAAAAATCAAAAATTATCATATCTTCTAACGAAACATTAGCGATCAGGCGTTTCTGATCGTCTAACACAAATGCCTGATGAATATTTTCCAATTCACCGGAATTTTTTAATGTACGCAGACGATCGATCGCCGTTTGAACCGTCTCATCTATCGCAACATCAAAAAGCTCCGTCTGCATCCACGCACCGGCCTGATCTTCCTCATAACGGCGCAGTTTATCAATATCTTCACGGTCATCTTCATCAAGATGAGAGACAACCGCCTCACTCTTATTCTCATCAACATCGTCAATATCCTGAACGAGGTCAGTAGCATCATCAGATTCCAGGCCTTCAATTGCCTGGGCCAACTCTTCAGATGAGAAAAACGCAATCGCTTCATCTTTGATCTTCTCAGGCAGTTCAAGCAGTACATCACCGAGCGCATCCTGCGGAATCTTTCGCAATGTCTCAAAAAAGTTTTCTTTATCCTCTTCACGAAGCTTTTTTAGGAGATAGGCAATCTCACTGGCATGAAGATTATGTTCTTCCGAATCTTCCAGATAGAGTTCAAAATCATGACGCATCTCATTATAGTGCTTCATATCCGCTCTCCTTCAGTGGTTTGCAACTGACGGGATCAATATAACAAGCCGGATCGAAGCTTTCATACTTAAATGGCTTGGCCGCCAAAGCAAGCTGTTCATCGATCAGATCATCAAACCCTTTTTTAACTTTCAAAAAAGCTTTTCGTTTTTTACCGGACAATTTTTTCGTAGTAACTTGAACAACACGGGCCGGATTGATCGCGCGTCCGTTTTTATAGAGACCGAAATGCAGATGCGGTCCCGTGGAGAGTCCGGTTGTTCCCACATAGCCGATCACCTGCCCCTGTTTGACATATTTACCTCGCTTAATCCCGCGTCTAAAAGATTTTTGGTGCGCATACAGGGTCATATAACCGTTGCTGTGGCGTATTTTAATCAGGTTTCCATAACCGCGTGTCCGGCCGGCAAAGATGATCTTTCCGCTTCCTGCCGCCATGATCGGGGTTCCCCTTCTGGCTGCATAGTCAATCCCCAAATGCGCACGATAGCGCTTAAGCACCGGATGAAAACGCCGCTTTGTAAAACCGGAACTTATACGGGCATTACGGACGGGACGGGCCAGCAAAAAGCCCTCAACCTGCGCACCTTTTTCATTGTAGTATCGTTCATCTTCATTAAGATAGACATAATGGCGTTTACCCCGCATTTCAATCATTGCCACCTGAAGTATCGGCATCGAAAACGGCTCTCCAAGACGATATTTCTGATCATAGACAATGACAAGGGGATCACCTTTTCTCAAATCACGCCGGAAGTTCAGAGAATTTTTAAAGCTGTTGACAAATGCCTGGGCAATACGCATGGATCCTGTAGCCTTCAAGATATCGGAAGAAGGAGAATTTTCTATATGTATCGTGACCGATTCACGCCGGGCTTCACTGATAATGGGAATCGCATTAAAAACATATTCGCTGTTTTTATCACGGTGGATATGCAGCTGAAGTTCATCATTAATGGGAATCAACACCTGTTCAATCGTTTCATTGCTATCACGCAGGACCTGGAATTTCACACCTGTTCTGATCTCTTCGGTCAGTTTCTGATCCTCTTTATCGATCGCATAATAGAGATCCTGCGGCAACCCCGCCCGCTCCAGAAAGATAAGGTAGGATTCACCGGAACGCCATTTTAAATTTTCTAGTGTTGCAGCACCCAGAAACAACGATAAAAAAAGTAGAAGCAACCCTGTTCGAAGCATACAGTATCCTTTAACCCGGTTCAATAAATTATGATAGGGTATCAAAATTTCTCTTATTGATGGATAACAGATGATTACCGGTAGAGCATAGAGCAGTTCCTTAGGCATCTGCAAAGTAATCATGAGGTATAATCAATTTTTTACGAAAGTTCTTTTCAAAAGGTTTATCTTGCTGCGGTTTTTGCTTGTTTTATTTTTACCTGTTCTACTCTTTGCCGGAGAACTCCATCTCACATTGGCCAGTGTCTCTGAAGATCAGGAAACGGCCACGATAGAGACTGGAAAAATAGAGATCGGTGTCAGCGGTTTTATTGTCAGACATT
>DAOWOG010000320.1 GCA_030642185.1 Helicobacteraceae bacterium
GTCCATGACAATTTTAGCTGCACTGATTGGAGGAGGCATCTATGTTTATACTTCAGCTATGTTTGAACGTGATGCACCGAAGATAGCGATTGAAAACAGTGGTTACTGGAATCCCAAAGAACCAACCTCCATTACGCTTCAGGATCAAAGCGGGCTGATCTCTTATAAAGTCAGCATGCAAAGCGGAAATGAGACATTTGTGTTGGCCGAGGAACAGTTTGTTGTACCGCAACCGGAACAAAAGCTGGAACTCAAAGCACCTAAACGTGCATTTGCCCTTAAATCAGAATCAGCCACGATTACGGTAGAGAGCAGTGATGCCAGCAAATGGAACTTTTTTGCCGGCAACAGAGCCTTTAAACAGGTGAAACTGTTGATCGATAAAAAGCGTCCGTCGGTCGGTGTTATTGCCAACTCCTATAAAATTAATCATGGCGGAGTTGCCATGGTTATCTTTAAAGCGACTGATAATAATCTGGATGAACTTTATATTGAAACCAGTTTCGGAAAACGCTTTCAGCCGAAACCCTTCTATAAAGAGGGGTACTATATCTCTTTGATGGCCTGGCCGGTACAGGAGAGTGGATTTCGTGCAAATATTATTGCGACGGATCTTGCCGGCAATCATACGAAAACCTATATTCCGCTTCATCTGAAAGACAAGAGATACCGTCTTTCAAAAATTAAGCTGAGTGATAAGTTTCTAAACGGAAAAGTCTCTGAGCTTGCTGAAGAGTTTGGCGCTCCGGAAGATATGGATGTGATTTCCAAATTCAAATTTGTCAATGAAGAACTGCGTGAGAAAAATGAGATGCTGATTCATGAAATCACTTCGAAAGTGGATGATACTCAGATTGATGCATTTTCTGTAAACACCTTCTATCCGCTGAAAAACGGAAAGAAGGTGGCCAGTTTCGGTGATCATCGTCTCTACTCTTACAAAGGGGCACAGGTGAGTGAATCATGGCATTTGGGTCTGGACCTTGCCAGTGTTAAAATGGGTAAAATCATTGCAAGCAATCCGGGAGATATCGTTTTTGCCGAAGAAAACGGGATTTACGGGAATATGCCGATATTGGCACATGGATTAGGCCTCTACACACTTTATGGCCACTGCTCAAGTCTGACGGTAGAGGAAGGACATGTGAATGCCAAGACACATATCGCCAATACCGGTATGAGCGGGTATGCTATGGGTGATCACCTTCATTTTGGCGTACTGGTTCAAGGGATAGAAGTACGTCCGGAAGAGTGGATGGACAAGCAGTGGATTCGTCTGAATATAACCGATGTCATTAAGGACGCAAAAAAGATTATAGACCGGCAATAGCGGATTCACATTTAATTAACATTATTTTAAGTTATAATATTGCTTAGAAAAGAGAGAATCATATTCTTTTTCTTTGAAAAGAAGGAAGTATAATGAAACAGACAACTATAGCAAAAGCTGTTGAATTGGTTGGTATCGGTTTACATAAAGGTAATCCTGTACGTCTGCGGCTTGAACCGCTGGAGGCCAATAGCGGTATTGTCTTTTATCGTAAAGATGTCAGTGTCTCTATTCCGTTAAAGCCGGAAAATGTTGTCGATACCAAAATGGCAACAGTGATCGGAAAAGAGGGATATTTTATTTCAACTATCGAGCATCTTCTTTCGGCTGTCTATGCTTACGGCATTGATAACCTGCGTATCATTGTGGATGCAGACGAGATACCGGTTATGGACGGCTCAAGTGCCAGCTTCTGTATGCTTCTGGATGAAGCTGAAATAGTTGAACAGCCGATAGCAAAACATATTATGCGGATCAAAAAAGAGATAGAAGTTAAAGAGGGTGATAAATATGTGAGGCTCTCTCCTTCAAAAGATCTGCGTTATGACTTTACTATTAAGTTTAAACATCCGGTTATTGATCACCAGAGCTATAATTTTCATTTTAGTAAAGAGAACTATAAAAATGAAATTGCACGAGCACGTACTTTTGGTTTTTTGCATGAAGTGCAGTATCTTCGCTCCAAGGGTTTAGCACTGGGGGGAAGTCTGGAGAATGCAGTTGTATTGGATGACAAAAAAGTTCTTAACACAGAAGGTCTGCGTTTCAGCGATGAATTTGTACGTCATAAAATTTTGGATGCTATCGGTGATATGTCACTGTTAGGAATTAATTTTATCGGCAATTATGAAGCATTCGCAGGCAGCCATGACCTTAATCATAAATTGACACTGGCTCTTTTGAAAGATCCGGAAAGCTATGAGGTTGTTGAATTGGATAAAGTGGAATCGAAGGAAATGCTGAAAGCCTATGCATGATGTTGTTGTCATTGCGTTAAGCTCGCCTCTTTTGATCGGTATTTATAAAGATAATGTGTTAATCAGAACTGCCAGCAGTTCAGAGCAAAGTTCAGAAGCACTTCCATTGCTTTTTAAGCATTTGCTCGAAGAGTATGAAATCGGAAATATTATTTATGCCAAAGGTCCCGGCAGCTTTATGGCGATTAAAATTGCTTATATTTTTTTAAAAACACTTTGTCAGGTCAAAAATATACGATTATTGGCAACAGATGCTTTCTACTTCAATGAAAACAGTCCTATCAAAGCGGTTGGAAAGCTCTATTTTGTTAAAACTTCAGAAGCAATTATTACCAGAGTGTTTAATGAGATGCCCAGTATGTCATTTAATCTGCCGAACAATTTAAATCTTAAAGATTTTTCAGAAGACACAGCTCCTTTTTACGGTATAAGTGCAGTAGGATAAGGAATATATTTGACAATTAGTGTACCCGCAACCAGTGCCAACCTAGGACCTGGATTTGATTCTCTTGGTCTTGCCGTCAATTTGCGAAACAGAGTTGAATTCAAACCATCACGTTTTTTCAGTGTGGCTATCAGAGGCGAAGGTGAATCAAATCCCCGCCTGAAAGGTAAC
>DAOWOG010000132.1 GCA_030642185.1 Helicobacteraceae bacterium
GGTGTCATTATCCTCAATATACTCCGCAAGGGTGAGAGGATTCCTTTTAAGCCGGATACGAACATCCTGCCCTCTGATGTACTGAGTGTTATGGGAACAAGCTCCGAGATCGATGTTGCCGGAGGACATTTGGGTTATATTGAGCGTGAAAGTATTGAGACGGATATGGTAACCTTCTCATTCGGCATCGCGATCGGTATCGTCATCGGGGCACTCAGCATAACGATTTTTGGTGTTTCATTAGGCTTGGGTTCTGCTGGAGGATTGTTGATCGCCGGTCTGTTTATCAGTTATCGTCGCAGTATACGACCGACATTTGGCCGTCTCCCGGAGTCAACCCGCTGGTTTTTGATGGAGTTTGGTCTGTTGATCTTTATGGCAGCGGTTGGTCTGCGCGCGGGCGGCACCTTTATTGAGACATTTTTGCATTCCGGGGTTGGATTGATCGTGTCCGGGATGCTTGTGACGCTGGTACCGGTGGTGCTTGGCTATACGTTTGGCCACTATGTCTTACGTATAAACCCGGTACTTCTGCTAGGAGCACTAACCGGTGCAATGACAAGTGGAGCATCGCTTAGTATAGTGCTTCAGGAAGCAAAATCACCCCTGCCTGCACTGGGCTACACTGGCACATATGCCTTTTCCAATATCTTATTGGTCGTGGCCGGAAGCCTGATCTTTTTGTGGTCTTGAAAAAAACCTAAAACTTAACCCACTGCAGGCGCAGCAGCATAATCTCTGTTTTACCTTCTAAATCAAAGCGATTCAGATGCGCTATACCGTAGCTTACACTTGCTTTCCAGTATCTGTCTATCCACCAGTTTACACCTCCCATCCATTTGCGCATATGCCCTCCATGGACTTCTTTGTCATCAAGATCGACATCTCCATAGCGTGCGATAAGTTCTACAGCTCCCAAGTTTCCCTTGGGTATGATGCGTTGGGCATACCCGGCATTTCTGTTATATGGCCTTGATTCACCTGAAAGCACCCAGCCCCCTGTGACATAGAAACCATCCAGTGTCGGATCGTTCAATGTTTTTGATGCAATATTGGATTGAATGTATTCACTAAGCAAAGAGACGCCGTTATGGCTCCAGAGCGCTTCAAGACCAAATTCCCACGCATGATCGGCTTTAATATCACCCGTATCCACATACCAGTCAGCAACGTTGGACTCAGGTTTTCCCCTATAGCGAAGCGTATCGGATTTTCCTGCATTATATCTTAGTGAGCCTCCTACATGGAGATAATTTTCGTTGTTGTTGGAAATATAAGGAAGACCGGTCACACGTGTCACAACCTGATGACCACTGTCATTAAAAGATTTTTTGCCCTCCATCCAGTCATTATAGATGCCAACCGCGTACGTTCCGCGTTCTTTGGCATAGGTGTTGTTATAACGGACACCTACGTTACGCGTTTCAAACAGTGGATTTAAGAAACGCTCATGATGCGGAAGGTTGACAGATTCCCCTACCATCTCATAGGACCATGGTTCTTTCATTTTACCGATAGTTATCTTTCCACCGCCGTCTGCAAACCTATAGGTGAGTATCAAGTCCATGATTGAACAAAAGTCATTGTTTGTATTTTCAATAAAATCACCGAAGTCACATACAAAAAGGTATCCCCACTCGCCAAACAGGTTGAACTTTCCATAGGCACCGCCACGTACGGCACGAAGGTCAGACTGATCCTCTTGCAAGCCGACTTGATCCAGACTTGGTGTGTCCTGATTGAAAAAGGTATAATCAATGAGGATGACAGCCCCGATATTGATTGAAAAATCAGAATTTGTGTAGTTGTAAAGTGCCTGTTGCGGTATTTTTGTCACATTAATATCATTTTCAGCTGCATTGGAGGTGACAACAAAAAATGACAGTATCAATACAATATAGCTTCCTGCCTTCATCTATAAAATCCTGACGCTTGTGATATGAATGTCATCTTGTTTCCAGCATGTTCTGCAATATTGTAGCATATTGTTTTTGAGTTTTTTAACTTATAATACAGCTTTTTGAGCGTTAATTGATCTCTTTATGTGTATGAAATTTGATATAATAGTTTCATACAAAACTAAAATAGAGTATTAGTGAAATTTTGATTTATAGAATTGACGATAAATTTAATTTTAAAGGTGAATTGAATTATGAAAAAAAATATAACAGCGTTACTGATTGTTTTATTATCAGTTAGCGGTGCTTTTGCATCGCAAGACGGTTCAGGTATTTATTTTGGTGTGGGTGCAGGAGCAAGCAAGCATAAGGCTGCATTCGTTGATAGCGATTATTATGTCGAAGACGATACAGAGACAGGAATATCCATAGTACATAGCTTTGATGCCAACGATAAGGGCTATAAAATTTACGGCGGTTATCAGTTTAACAGCGTGATGGCGATCGAAGCGGCTTTCACGGATTACGGTACTCTGGAATCAAATCACTATACGCAAAAGCCACAGTCCTTTACCGTGTATGCCAATGCCGGTTATAATTTTTTAAATGGACAGTTACGACCTTTTGGAGTGCTCGGCGCAGGATATCTGAAGACGAATCAATCCAGAGATATTTTAGATGAAGATCTTTTTGTTGTACATGGCGGCGGCGGGGTAGAGTATTATCCGACTGTTTTGGGAGGATTGGGTTTGAGAGCAGCGGTTGAGGCTGATTTTCATTTCAGCGGCGAATCCGCAGTGGATGAGTCAGAGAACCACTACTCATCTGAAGCCTTTTATCAGAAATATGTCTTATGGTACCTGGGCGTTTCTTATAAATTCTAGAGATGTCAATGATGTTTGCTGAGACACTTTCTGATTTGATATCCAAATGAATTGAAGAAGTTATTGGTATTGGTCAGGCAAAATGACAAAAAGCTGAGAAAGGCATGGGATGAGTACTTTAGATAATAGAACTTTAATCCAATCAGTTGGATTTGGCGATGAAAAAATGTATATTGAACTGTCTACAAAACGCGTTTTAGCAGTGCCTTATTCTTATACTAAAAGACTGGAAGAAGCAAGTTTGGAGGAACTTAAAGATTATAGACTGATAGCCAATGGAATTGGATTGCATTTTGAAACAATAGATGAAGACATCTCTATTGAAGGGATTATCAGAGATTTTGGAAATGAATCAAAAAGAATCAATATTTCTGTATCTGCTGATTTTTTAGACAAAGCAGATCAATATGCTAAAGAACATCATATGAGTCGTTCAGCACTATTGCAAAAAGCAACAATGAAATATATTGCTTAATCTTAGAATGTCAATGCCATATAGACCAGCGGCGGATAGACAAATACGCCGATGTAGGGCATTAATGGGTGAAGCGGGGCATTGAGCATCATTGTCATCTCGGCTGAGAGCTCTTTTTTCTCAAATACCTGCTGGATCAGAATGACCTTGGTCGCAATGTCAACCGTTTTGATGAAGAGCAGGATGATTGCGCCGAAAGAGGCATCGGTTACCATTACCAGCCAGATGCCGAAGTAATAAGTCGGATGAAGTACGAAAAAAAGCAGTATATTTTCTTTATAACGATGATACATCCGAGACAGCATTGTCATTAGCGTAGCTGCTTTTTGCCACTGGACTTCAAACAGTTCAAGCAAAATGTAGATAAATAGCAGTGTATACAGTGATTCCATAAACCTTCTTTCGATAAACTATTAATATTATATTGTAAATAGGCTGACAAACGATGCTGGATTATTATACTTTTATCGATGATGAACGTGCTGTTAAAGCAGAAGCGGATCTCTCCCTGGTTGAAACGGCACCCCAGCAGCAACGCAGCTGGCTGGGCTGGATTTTCATAAAAATTAAATCGCCTGATGAGATACAGTGGTGCAGTGAACATGAGTGTGACACACTGCTGGACATACAGCAGCGCCAATCACACATGATCGAAGAGAAACTTAACGGTGTACTGGCCGGGGTTAAGATGCAAGAGGGGTGGAAAGAGCTCTACTTTTACCTGCCGACTGCCAAAAAGTTTGAAAACAGGGCTTCGGAAGTGATGCGCTCTTTTGAAGGTTACGCTTATGAGACCGGTTCGGCAAAAGATGCCAAATGGGACAAATACCGTAGGGAACTCTATCCCGATGCGCTGATGGCGCAGCAGATCGAAAGCCGCTATATCATCAGTGAACTTGAAGAGGCCGGAGACGATCTTGAGCAAGAGCGCAGAGTAGAACATTACCTCTTTTTCCAGACAGCTGCCCAGGCTGATCGTTGTGGCGAATACCTGGATGAAAAAGGCTTCTCACTCAAAGAAAATGTCGAACGCGATGATGAGTATGCCCATGGTATTGTGATGACAAAAGAACATGCCGTCAATGAAGAGACACTGATGCAGGAGACACTGCATCTTTTTGAAGCAGCCGATAAGGAGCATGGTGCTTATGAAGGCTGGAGTACGGTACTGGCATGACAGATAAAGGGCTTTTTTCTAAAATCGGTTTTCTTCCCTACCTCGGAGCACTTTTTTTAAATGCTTTTACCGATCTTGGCCATAAGATCATCATTCAGAACACGGTTTTCAAGATTTATGACGAGCAGACCCAGATCATTCTGACAGCGGTCATCAATGCGCTTATACTGCTGCCGTTTATTTTGCTTTTTACCCCATCCGGATATATTTCTGACAAGTTTCCTAAACACCTGGTGATGAAATATACGGCGATGTTTTCTATCGCGGTTACCCTGTTGATCACTTTTTCCTACTATATGGGCTTATTTCGAGTTGCTTTCGGATTGACATTTTTGATGGCGATACAAAGTGCCATCTATTCGCCTGCGAAATACGGTTACATTAAAGAACTGGTCGGTGAGAAACGTATCAGTGCCGGTAATGCTGCCGTACAGGCGGTGACTACGGTAGCGATTTTACTCGGAACGATCGTGTTTACTATATTTTTTGAGATGTCGCTGAGAGATACGTTTGTACATGAGTCGGATGTATTGCGCCAGATCGCTCCGTTAGGGTGGCTGTTGGTCTTAAATGCACTTATCGAGTTTTATCTGGTGACACGTCTGCCAAACACCATGCCGAAAGCGATCAAAAAGAAGTTTGAGTTTAAACACTATAAAAGCGGGTACTACCTTCGCAAAAACATTAAAACAGTTTCGAGAAAACCGGAAATCCTGCGTGCTA
>DAOWOG010000104.1 GCA_030642185.1 Helicobacteraceae bacterium
GATTGCCGGCATCATTGACATAATACTCTGCCGTGATATCGTAACCCAAGCGACGGCCAAGACGCAGCAGTGTGTCGCCATAGACCGCACCTCTGGCATGACCGATATGCAGCGGTCCTGTCGGATTTGCACTGACAAATTCCAATAGAATCTTTTCATCTGTATCGGTCCGGCCAAACTCAGCTTCATGACTCAACGCCCATTCTGCATACTCATTTAAAAACTGTTCTGAAAGTCTGAAGTTAATATAGCCTTTGACAGACTCGACAGCGGCAAACATTTCATGGGAACCAAATGAGGCAGAGAGCTCTTCTGCAATGATCATTGGTGATTTTCGAAGTTCTTTAGCAAGGGAGAAGGCAATGGGTGTTGCAAAGTGGCCAAAAGAACGATCTTTCGGCTTTTCTAAAACAACGTCGCGTTCAAATTGCTCTCTAAGGAGCGCAGTTACACGTTGCTTCAATGTTATGCTTGTTTTTCAGTCGTTTTTGGTGCGTCTGCTTCAACGTTTGCTTCAGAACCTTCTACTTTTTTTGGCTCATCCGTGGAAGCGACTTCTGTTTCTGTCGAATCTTCCTCTTTTACAGACTTTTTAAAGTTTCGGATACCTTCACCCAAACCTTTGGCAAGTTGTGGAATTTTCTTTCCTCCGAATAACAGCAGTACAACTGCGAGGATTAAAATCAGTTCAAATCCGCCTGGAATCTGTGGCATAACTTTCCTTTATATTGAGCACCCAAAGGTGCCCTTAAAATTTATCGCTTAGTATATCTTTTGGATGCTGTAAATGTCCTTACATCTTTTTGGATACGTCAAATGGGCAAAGCCCGTTTGACTGCGTTTACTTTGCTTCCCAGCGGTAGACAAATTCATTGATCTCAAGTGAAGGAATTTTCATTCGGGCAGCTTTTGCTATGGAAATAAGTGCTTTGGCAGCTTCATCCAGATTATCGTTGATGATCAGATAATCGTATTCTGAAATACGCTGAACTTCGCGTTTGGCCATCTCAATACGATTATCAATAACTGCCTGTGCATCCGTCGCACGGTTCATCAAACGTGATTTAAGCTCTTTGAGTGAAGGCGTTGTAATAAAGACCGATGTTGTCAAATCACCCATACGGTTTTTTACCTCATCATGTCCCTGTACATCAATATCGAATATAACCAGTTTTCCTTTTTTAAGTGCCTTTTTTACCGGCTTGATCGATGTTCCATAGTAGTTTCCATGTACCAGGGCATATTCCAGAAAATTATCTGCTTCAATATCTTTTTTAAACGCTGCTTCGGTGACAAAATAGTAATGAACCCCGTCAACTTCACCTTTTCGCATCGGACGTGTTGTTGTCGAGATCGAAAAATAGTAGGAACCGATGACATCAGCAATCTTGTTGATCAAAGAACTTTTACCTGCTCCGCTTGGACCTGAAAGTACTAAAAGACCGGATGTGTCATTCATTCTTTATCTCCAAATGATATTTTAACTGTTATGTTCATCGCTTTTAATGAGGCGGCAATCTCAGGATCAGCCAGCATACCCAAAATCTTCTGCAGCGCTTCCGAGCCTTTTTCAGTAGGTTCAGGTTCTGAAAAATGCTCTGTATCAGTCGGGGCTTCAGGAAGGATCTCTTCAAAAGTTGAGGTATCTTTATAATCATCACTGTTATCTACAGCATCCCAGATAGAGGTGTCCGTCTCCAGACCCTCTGCTTCATTGGCAATATCAAACAATATTTCTTCATCAACAGTACGTGCCAGATCTTCCTGACTCAATGCGTTCATAGCTCTGGTGATCTGTTCATCCAAATCGATGATCTCTTCATCAGCATGAATCTCTTCTACGCTCTGTTCATCTTCTTCAAAATCTCCAAGAAGATCCTGAACCGCCTGTACATCATCGTCGTTTAAAATACTCTCCAGGATCTCATCTTCATCTTCAGCCAACAGATCATCTTCATCTTCAGCCAACAGATCATCTTCATCAAAAGGCCTCTCTAAAACCGAAAGCTCCTCAATCTCATCGCCAAATAGTTCATCTTCTCTGTTTTCATCTTCAGGATCGGCATGTTTGAGCTCTGCAAGATCATCTGCCTTTTGAAAAACACCAAGCAATTCCGTCGGCAAAAACGGCTTTGATAACGTCGAATCATACATATCCGGCACTGCCGTAGCACGCGCAGCAATAAAAAGTGTGTATCCATACTTAACGTTATCGGCTATCTCTTCTGGCAAATGTGATGCAGCGGAACTCTCCTCAACGATCAAAAGGTCATAATGACCTGCTTCAAGTGCATTATGTCCTTTTACTTTGACCAGATCATCCTTACGTTTTTCAGCACTGAGTGTTACCAATCTATCGACAACAGGGTTATCATTTAAAAGCAACACTTTCATTCAGATACTCCCTTGGTTTTTTAAGCTTGATCCCACAGCACAAATGTGATATTATTGTAACTAAAAATAGCTAAAACAACATGAAACAGATACTTCTTACACTTATACTTTTCACTGCCATCATACGCTCTGATGAGTATTTTTTACTACCTGATCATAGCAGTGACGCCCTCTTCGCACTTAAAAAGCGGATCGATAAAGCAGATGAAAACATCATCCTGATCACCTCAAGCACTCTGGATAAATCACTTTTAAATGCACTTCAAAAAGCACTTAAGCGCACCGTCAGACTTGAAACGATCACCCCTTCCGAGCAACTCGCCGGCACTCTTTCCCTGTATCATAACAGCCGTGTCCAACTTTTAAGAAGTAGTTCTCTGCATGAATTTCATTTTTCATTGCTGCTTGTTGATGATGCAATTGTCTGCAGCAGTGCATTGGATTTTGATCGGGCAGTAATGCGTCAAAATACAGCAGTGCTGCACTGCACTGATTCTAAAGAAGAGATCACCTTTTATCACTACATCTACAAACAACTTATAAGCCGTAGTGATAAATATTTCAAAAAGTAACTTTATTTATTTGATTTGGTGCAGTTTTTCGTTGTGTAAATGATAGACTTTATCACAGCCCATAGCCAGTTCAGTATCGTGTGTGACAAGCACCATACCTGCATTATGCTCTTTAAGATAACGATGAAAAAGTGCCATTACCTCGGATGCTGTTTCACTGTCAAGATTTCCTGTCGGCTCGTCCACAAAGATGATACGCGGTTTCTTTGTCAAAACACGTGCAATAGAAACGCGCTGCTGCTGCCCGCCTGAGAGCTCAGTTACTTTCTGATTAATCACCTTTTCAATTCCAAGACTTTGAAGAAGGTCCTGCTCTATCGATTGATGCGAGAGCATTGCAGCGATTTCAAGGTTTTCATAAGCACTGAAACCTTTAAACAGGTAATGTGATTGAAAGACCAGACCAAGATCATTTCTGCGCATGTTTACAAGTTTATCTGCTTTAAGCGAATAGATCTTTTCACCAAGCACTTCTACTTCACCCTCTTTTGGTTTTAGCAGCGATGAGAGAATATGCAGCAAGGTCGATTTACCGCTGCCGCTTATGCCGATGATGGCCATTGATTCAGTCGAATTCAGTTCTATATTAACATCTGAAAAGAGAGGATAATCAAAGGCATGTGATAAGGATTTTGCTTCAAGTAGTTTCATGTGAAAATTATAGAAGAAAAAGTTTAAAGTTAGGGAGCGTGGATGTGGAAAAAAAGTCAAAGGAGGAGAACCCTCCTTTTTTTTTGATATTACTGGGTTAAAAGCAGGTTATGCCATTTGAGCAGCAACTTCTGCAGCGAAGTCATCTACTTTTTTCTCAATACCTTCACCGACTTCAAGACGAATGAAAGCGGTTACTTCTGCTGTACCGCCAGCTTCCTTACCGGCTGCAGCAACAGCAGCAGCAACATTCATTTTGTCATCAAGAACGTAGTTCTGATCTAGCAGTGCCTGTTCTTTGTCAAGTGTAGTATTGTCCTCAACGAAACGTGCAAGTTGACCAGGAACAATTTTGTCCCAGATTTTCTCTGGTTTACCCTGTTCTTGCAGTTTTGCTTTAATGTCAGTTTCAGCTTGAGCCATTACATCATCAGTCAGCTGTGACATAGAGATGAACTGAGGAACATTGATCAGTGGTTTTTTAAGACGTGCACGCTCTTCATTCTCTTTTTTGATCGCTACGATACGACCTTTTGTCTCTGCATCAACATAATCAGCATCGAAATCTTTGTAGCTGAGTGTTGACGGTTTCATCGCTGATGCATGCATTGCAACATTTTTAGCCATATCTTTAAGTGCCTCAGCCGTTTTAGCTGAATCACACTCAATCGCTACGATCACACCGATACGTGTATTTGAGTGAACATAACCGTTAACGATTGTGTTGTCATCAGCCACTAAAGTAGCGATACGGCGTGCTTCGATCTTCTCACCGATCTTTGCAACTGCCTCATCAAAGTAAGCGCTGAACGCTTTGCCTTTAACATCTGTTTCACGAAGTGCTTCAACGCTTTTAGAATCTGTTTCAAAAATTTGAGAAACGGTTCTAGAAACAAGATCTTTAAAACCGTCATTTTTTGCAACGAAGTCTGTTTCAGAGTTTATTTCTACCAGTGACGCTTTTTTGAAGTCGTCTGAGATTTTAAGACCGATTGAACCTTCAGCTGCAATACGGTCAGATTTTTTAGCCGATTTTGCAACACCGCGTTCACGAAGCCATTCTGTCGATTTTTCCATATCGCCATCACAGGCTGTCAACGCTTTTTTACAATCCATCATCGGCGCATCAGTTGCCTGACGAAGCTCTTTAACCATTGCTGCCGTTACTGCCATAATTACGCTTCCTCTGCTTTTACTTCTGCTGTTTCTTCAGATGCCGCTGCCTCTTCCGGTGCAGCTTCTTCTTCCTCTTCTTCAGCTGACTCGGCATTCAATGCTTTTCCCTCATTGATCGCTGCTGCCATTTCACGGCAGAAAAGCTGAATAGAACGGATTGCATCATCATTACCCGGAATCGGGAAATCAATCAGATCAGGATCACAGTTCGTATCCAGCGGTGCGATAACCGGTATGTTCAGGTTACGCGCTTCATTGATGGCGATGTGCTCTTTGACTGCATCAATAACAAACATCATATCCGGCAGTTGTTTCATGTTGCGAATACCTGCAAAATATGCTTCAAGTTTCTCTTTTTGACGACCCATCATCAACGCTTCTTTTTTCGTAAGAAGATCCATCTGACCGCTTTCTTGCATCTGTTCAATGATCTCAAGTTTACGGATTGATTTTTGAATCGTAGGGAAGTTTGTCAGCATCCCGCCCAACCAGCGGTTGTCAACAAATGGCATACCGCATGATACAGCCGCATCACGGATAGAAGCACGCGCCTGTTTTTTTGTACCGACGAAAAGGATTACTTTACCTTCTGCAGCAGCATCAAGAACGATTTGATAGGTGTTGCGGAAATAACGCAATGTTTTTTGAAGATCGATGATATAGATATTTTTACGAACACCGAAGATGTATTTTTTCATCTTTGGATTCCAACGACGTGTCTGGTGACCGAAGTGTACACCACATTCTAGTAAGTCTTTCATTGTTACCATGAGAGTTCCTTGATAGCGCTTTTTGCGCTAGATTTTACCGGTTTGCTTCAGTGTCGCCGACAACAATGTCTATTTTTTCAGACAAGTTGCACCAGTTTTTGGCCTGACACCTGTTTTGTTTTTCCACAATTAAGAGA
>DAOWOG010000302.1 GCA_030642185.1 Helicobacteraceae bacterium
ATCGTCACTTTGACAGTGCTTCTGTTCATCGCGGTGTTTTGGGTAATCTGCCAAAGACCATGTTCGTCATAGATTATCCGCAGCTTGAACGTATTTACTATACTTTGGTGGCAGGCTATGACGTTTATGGCAATCTATCCCACCAGACCAATATTAGACGCTATATGGATTTTTTACGCATGGAAGGCGAGTTGAATTTTCTTGCGTTTATGCCAAAAGAGGCACGTCAAAAAATGTTTATGTCTATGGTATAGAGGGGATAAAGATGTTCTGGAAAATAGCGATTACAATACAAACCATGAAGAAGAGAGCGACTATTACAATCCAGTACGCGGAACAAAGATCATCTACAAAACAGAGTATCCAAAGATGGAGTTTGTTGAACAGGTTGTCCAAAAACATGTCCGGGCATCAACGCATAGCGGTTTTGACAAGATAAACTATTACTCCCACGATGAGAAACCGCCAAAGATGCCAACAGAGTTTAATTCAATGGCCGATATGGTGACAGGTGCGCGATCATTAACCGCTCCAGGTACCGGCTTTTTGAAACATATTGTGGAGGGTGGCGTTAATGTCATTCATCTTCGTGCGATGATGCCCGATGGAAAATACGAGGTCTTCACTCTGGTCGTCAACCGCTGGCATACCAATGTAAACTCACTCTTTAATGAAGATGAACGTCTTGACAGCTCGAAAGATACGCTCGATATAATTCCCGGTTTGATAGGCTCATACCCCAGTGCATTTGTAAGTGTAAACTACAAAGATCTTCCGGACTTTTTTGATATGCTTGCCAACTTTAGAAATAACCAGCTCTATGATGACAAACTGCTGAAATACTTTGTAGCACGTTCAGATGAAAATTTTTGGGAGACTTTTGACTGGTTTCAGAACTATTTTAATACGTCTGACCCACTTCAGGCAGGTCTGCTGGATCTCAATCGTTATTACCGCAGTTCTGCAGTAAAGCAGTAACATACAAAGCAGATAGAGGTATCTGCTTTGTATAACAAAATCCCTATATTTATATGGAGGGTTTCTTGAGGTGCCTATAACTTTCTTTAGGCTAAAATCAATGATTATTATTTACACACAAGGTTTATGATGTTTCCTACAACCAAAGTCCTCTTTTTTGTCGTACTTTCAAGTGCCATTTTCTTCAGTGGATGCGCTGAAGAGAAAAAAGCCGCTGCTCCAAAAGCTTTGCCGCCGCTCATTGTTGAAACTGTTACAGTTCATCAAAAAAACTATCCGCTCTGGATGCAATACACTGGGTTAACAAAAGCGAGCAGTGACTTGGAGATTCGCGCGCGTGTTTCCGGCAGGCTGCAAAAGATCTATTTTAAAGACGGTACCTATGTCAACAAAGGTGACAAGCTCTTTATGATCGAGCAGGCTGAATACAAGAGTAACCTTCTCTCAGCCAAAGCCAAAAAGCGAAGAGACGAAGCATCACTGACATTGGCAAAAGCTGATGTTGAGCGTTTTAAACCGCTTGTCGAAGAAGGCCTGGCCCCGCGTGCGACACTCGAACAGCATGAAGCACGTCAGGGTGAACTTGTCGCCGCGATCGCTTCAGATGAAGCTGCCATTCAAAATGCAGAACTGGAACTGAGTTACACGGTTATCAAGGCACCGGTTTCCGGTCAAGTCAGTGCCCGTCGCGTTGATGTTGGAAACCTGGTAGGCTATGGGGAGTCTACGGTGCTTACCACGATCGTTCAAACCAACAAAATATATGCCTATTTCAGCCCCTCAGAGAGTCAAGTCCAAAAGATCTATAAATTTCGTTCACGTACAGATCTGCCTGCTTTCATTGAAGTCAGAGGTCAGGGTGAAGATATCTTAAAGCGTAAACGTCTGACAGGTTATGTTGATTTTTCAAATAATACCGTGGACCCTTTGACCTCCACTATCTCCATGCGGGCTACGATCGATAATAGAAGTCGCTCTGTCTATCCGGGGACATTTGTCTATGTCAATATTTTTATTACAGATAAATTTGATTTTATCATGGTACCCCCGCAGAGTATTTTTGAAGACCAGTTGGGCAAATTTGTCTATACGGTTGATGCAGACAGCAAGGCTAAACGCACCAGCGTAACGACCAACCTTACGTCACGCTACTACAGCAGCATTGCAAGCGGTCTTAAGGATGGTGATAAGGTTGTCATCACCGGTCTTATGAAAGTCCAAAACGGAAGCCTGCTTGCACCAAAAGATATGACGGATACCAAAGGGATCTTAGCCGTTATGAAAGAGCACAAGCTTATCCCTGAAAAAGTGAAATAGATGTTTTCCGTCACTTTTATTAAACGCCCTATTCTGGCGATGGTAATCTCGCTTCTCATCATAGTGAGCGGACTGGTATCGATGGCTGTTCTGCCCATTCAGGAGTTCCCGGATGTTGTCCCACCTACGGTTAAAGTAACAGCGACCTACACCGGTGCAAATGCTTATGCGGTAGAAGAGTCAGTCACCCGTCCATTGGAAGATAAGTTAAATGGCGTTCAGGGGTCGATCTACATTGATTCCTCAAGCAACTCTGCCGGACAATCCATCATTACCGTCTATTTTGAACCGGGTTATAATCTTGATATTGCTGCCGTTGATGTCCAAAATAAAGTCTCAATGGCAACGCCTTCACTGCCGACAGAAGTCAAGCAGCAAGGTGTTATCGTCGATAAACAGAGTCCAAGCATTGTCTGTATGGTCACCATCAACGGTGATGAACGTTATGATGATGCCTTTCTCTCAAACTTTATCAATATCAATGTCCTCGATGAATTAAAACGTATTCGAGGTGTTGGTAAAGCAGAAAACATGGGTGAGAAAAAATACTCCATGCGTATCTGGCTTGACCCTGATAAAATTTACGCGCTTAATCTCACACCAGACGACATCATCAATGCCGTCAAATCTCAAAATAAACAAGCCGCAGTCGGAAAGATCGGCTCTTCCCCTACTTTTCGCGATCAACAAATAGAGTATGTTTTAACGGCTGAAGGTCGTCTAACACAAGTTGATG
>DAOWOG010000178.1 GCA_030642185.1 Helicobacteraceae bacterium
ACCGTCAGGCGGATATTGGCGGTTTTAACAATTGGATGGATCGGTTAAATAGTGGGGAACTGCGCAGTATGGTAATTTATGGCTTTCTGCGCAGTCAGGAATTTAAGAATTTATCTGATCGTTTTGGAGTCACCGCTTTTTCGGCAGAGGATAATGCCCTTTATCAGGTCGCTGCTTTTGTCAAACGATTTTACACCCTGGTACTTGGACGACAACCCGATTCGAGCGGCTTTGAACACTGGAACAGCAAGTTAAACGGCGGCAGCAAAGCCGGCGGCGATATCGCTGTCAGTTTTTTTATGAGCGCTGAATTTTACAATCGCCAGACAAACAACAGTCAGTTTTTGGATATCTGCTACCAGGCTTTCTTTGATCGACCTGCCGATGCAGGAGGTAAAACTTCATGGCAAAACAAGTTGAATAGCGGTACCAGCAGGCTGGATGTGGTAAAAGGTTTCATACGCAGTCAGGAGTTTGTCAACCTGGCAAACCAGTATGGTATACGACCTCAATGATAGTACGTATTTAGCTAAACAGTCTTTTAGAGTGCTAAATATCAAACCGTTCCGGATCAAAAAACGTCTCATCCGAGATGTTGCCAAAGGCGGCATTCATCGAGACGAACAGGTCAGGATACTTTGTTTCCATATCGGCCAACATCTCTTTCATCGATGCTCTGGCATGCGGCATTTTTACGTCAAAACGCAGTGATGGACAGGCTTCATCGCCGATAGTCGGCATACCGTTCTCCAATGCTGCTGCAGCAAGCTGACGTTCGCGCAGCTGGATCAGCGGGCGTATAATTATCAAGCCGTTTCCGGCTCTGTACTTGGGTGCCAGAGAGCGCATCTGACCATTGTAGATCATATTCATAAAGAAACTCTCGGCTGCATCATCGAAATGATGCCCCAGAGCGACTTTGTTACAGCCGTACTTTTCAGCAGCACTGTAGAGTGAACCCCTGCGCATCCGTGAGAAAAAACTGCAGTAAGAAGAATTTTTACGAATTTTTTCTTTGGCTGTATCATAAATATGCGTATCATAAATCTCATGGGGAATCGCATAGGTTTTACAGTGTTCAATCAAAGCATCAAAATTTTCATTCATTCCGTAAGCGATCGTGACAGCCATTATTTCAAAATTGAACGGTGCCCGGCGCTGCTGCTCTTTAAGCGCATGCACCAGCGTAAGCGAATCTTTTCCGCCACTCAATCCGACAAGAATTTTATCACCCTCTTCTATGAGACCAAACGCAGCATTGGTTTTACCCAACTGACGCATGATCTTTTTGGAGAGTTTAACGGAAGGACTTTTTTCAGCCAATCTTTTCTACCATATGGATAATAAATTCGGCACTCACCTGTGCTGAACTTTCCAAAAACTCGTCGAAATTAAAACTGGCATCCATATCTGCTGCATCACTGATAGAACGAAGAATAAAAAATGGAACTTCCATCAC
This sequence comes from Helicobacteraceae bacterium, assembly GCA_030642185.1. Classification (GTDB taxonomy): domain Bacteria; phylum Campylobacterota; class Campylobacteria; order Campylobacterales; family Sulfurimonadaceae; genus 4484-230. The sequence goes on from DAOWOG010000178.1 coordinate 1,460, forward strand.
ATCACAGACAACCGCGACGGATGCTCCTTCCATCTCAAGGGCATCTGCATTGCAGACCTCTCTGATCCACCCTTTTCGCTCCGGATCGGCAATAAACTGATCACCGGTTGCAATAATGCCTTCTTGCAATGAAACACCGATTTCCTTTGCAACTTCATGCGCTATGGCGATCAGCTTTTTATCAGCCTCAACATACTGCTTTCCTTCGGGAACGTATCCGTAAGGATGACCAAAAGCAGTAATGTCAAGATCATGCTGAATCAAACTTGTTGAGACGATCATATCACCGATATTCAGTTCATCACTGACCGCACCGGCGACACCGCTAAAGAGAACCATTTCTGCTCCAAAACGTTCGATCAACGTTGCTGCAGTCAACGTAGAAAAAACTTTCCCTATTTTAGAATAGGTAATAATTAAATCATGACCGCCATAACTGCACTCATAAAATTTATTCCCTGCATACGCTGTTGTTGCATACTCACCCATATGTTCCAAGATCGGGGCTATCTCTTCAGGCATTGCACCCATAATCGCTATTTTCAAATTATTATCCTTATGATGATCAATCGATCTTTGCCATCCACTTTTCAACGGCATGCAGAGTATGGCTCAGTTCAACCTGCTCGATTGCTTCCGCGAAGTTTGGCAGCTTGGTTTCGATCTCGCCTTTAGGGGTAATAACACGACTTCCTCCCCAAAAACCAAGACCGTCTTCAAAGCCGACTCTATTGACAAAAACAACATAGGCACTGCAAAGAAGTGCTGTTGATTTTAACAAAGCATCCCACTGTGATTCGATCAAAAGACCATCATCGGAAAAATCACGGGCCGGTGAAGCGGCTGAGACATAGATGATATCGGGCTTGGCAGCTGACAATTCTGCGATCACATCTGCCCGCCATAGATCCTCACAGACCAGCATAGCCGTTACGCCATAATGTGTCTCAAAGACTGTGATGGATTCACCCTTGAAAAAATAACGCGCTTCTTCAAACATACCATAGTTGGGCAAATGGACTTTGTGATGCATATGCAGCAATGAACCCTCGGAGAAATAGAGCACACTGTTATAGGTACGGCCATTTTCTTTTATTGCTGCACCAATGACTATATCACACTCTCTGCTTGCCGCACTTAGCCGATCCAATTCAGGAAGCTTCCATGCATCTTCATAAACTTTATCCTGAAGCATATAGCCATTTAACGCCAACTCAGGGAATACAATAACACTACCGTTGACACAGTTCTCACGAATCTGCTCCAACGAAATATCAAGATTACTTCGGTTAAGACGCGGAGCATTTTGAACTAATGTGATCTTCACGAGAGTGCTTCAAGGACCTTGGAAAGCGATTCCATATCTGAAACATTCATCGTCGTCATCTCTTTGTTAATACGGCGATTCAAGCCTTTCAGCAATGCACCGTTTCCAAATTCGATCGCCATATCAACATCCCCGGCGATAGCCAGGATAGACTGTTTGTAGCGTACAGGACGGATAAGCTGTTCTGTCAACAGTTCAATTGCCTGCTGTTTAGTGTGATACCGTTTCTCTGTAACATTAGAGATAATATCTGCGACAAAAGGATCATGGAGTACATTCTCAAGTGCATCACGCAAAGGCTGCTGGGCAGAGGAGAGTAAAGGACAGTGACTGGCAACAGACATATTCAACAGCAACGCACGCTTAGCGCCTGCTTCTTTAAATGTCGACTCCATACTTTGAAGATCACCTTTGATTCCGGCGATAACAAGCTGACCATCCTGGTTATAGTTTGCCGGCCATACCTGCTTATTGTCTTTGTTGCGTGCATCCGTACAGATACGAGCAACACTGTCATCATCCAGTCCGACAATAGCCATCATTCCGGCATCGATACCATCACATGCTGCCTGCATCAATGTACCACGTTTATGGACAAGTTCCACCGCATCAAGATAATCCATACCCCCAGCTGCACATACAGCAGAGATCTCACCCAGAGAGTGACCCATCAAAAGGGCTGGTTCTACCGAATGTGCTTCCTGAAAGAGTTTATATGCAATAATAGACACCAATAATATAGCCGGTTGCGTATAGGCTGTCTGATTGATCTGTTCGTTCTCTTCAAACAGCAAGGCTTTAAAATCAACACCTATACGCTGACCGGCTTTGTCAAACATCTCACTGGCAAGCTCCGAATTTTCATAAAATGATTTTCCCATTCCAATACTTTGACTTCCTTGCCCAGGAAAGATCATGGCAATTTTTTTGTGCTTGTTTTCAATACTCATTTAAATCCTTACTCAAATCTTTGAATCCAATTGGATATTGATTATACAAGAATGACAATAGAAACGGCTTAATTTTTCTCTTTTTTCTCAACCTTCGCTTTTATAGTATAAACGATATCACTTACATCAAAACTGTCACCCCTATTTAATTGTGCAATATCAGTCACTTTACCTCCTTTTGAAATCTGCACATAACCACTTTTACATTTTAGTTTGGGCTCTTGTGCTTTTAATACCTGTTCTATGTAAGAAAGTTCAATATTTTTTTGCTGTATATTCACAGCAATCTGATGTTGAAAACTATCTTTCAAAAAAATGATATCGTGCTCTACATTTTCTATTTTCAATGCAGATATTTGTAAAAGATGCTTCTGATATTGTTTAATCTCATCAAGTTTAATCTTAATTTTCTGTTGTATTGTATTGTGCTTGTAACTACTTCGAAAATACTGCAACCGTTCATTTAAATGATAAAACTTCTGCCGTATCGTGGAATTGTACTGATTGGCAACACCATCGGTATACATCAGCATTTCATTAATGTCCGGTAAAATCATCTCCATAGCGGCTGATGGTGTTGGTGCACGCAGGTCTGCGACATAATCTGAAATCACCCAGTCAATCTCATGTCCTACAGCAGAGACAA
>DAOWOG010000053.1 GCA_030642185.1 Helicobacteraceae bacterium
CCTCTTCTGCTTCAATCTTAATACCACGTTCTCTGGCAACAAATTCAGCATTGACATAATTGATCGTATCACCGGTACTTTCAGCAATAGCACCTACCGTGACAAATGTTGCCAAAGAATCAAGATACTGTGCAATATCGCCCTGTCCACTGACTTTGATAGAAATCAACGGTGCTCTGTTCATCTGTGAAGCTAAAAATCCTATTTTTTGTCCCATAACTAAAAACGGTTTGACAAAAGAAGGGATATTGGACTCATCAATCGGCAGATTGAATGCGTGCGGATAAGCAATGCCTTTAGCAGCCTCTATCGCTTGCTGAGCTGCCTGAGTGCCTATGTTATATTGGGACTCAAAAGTGTTGGCACCAAGGTGTGGTGAGACCACGATATTATCAAGATCCAACAGCGGATGATCCGTAGCAGGTTCTCTTGTAAATACATCAATACCGGCGAATCGGACTTTACCGGATTTCAGACCATTATAGAGGGCCTCTTCGTTATAGAGACCGCCACGCGCACAGTTGATCAGTATCACACCGTCTTTCATTCTCGATATCTCATCAGTACTGATCATATCGATCGTCTCCTGATTTTTCGGCGTATGGATTGTGATGATATCACATGCCAGAATATCTTCAAAGTCCTCGGTATAGGAAATATCAAGATCCGTTGCTTTGGAAGCGCTGATGTAAGGATCATACGCAACAACATCCATCTCAAACGCTTTAGCTCTTGTGGCAACGCGGCTGCCGATATTACCGAAACCGATAACACCAAGCTTTTTACCTTTCATCTCATATCCATACCATTTTTCACGCTTCCAGACACGATCGGTCTTCAGGTGGTTATGTGAGTATGGGAACATACGCATACATGAAAGCATATGGGTCATTGTCAGTTCGACTGCGGCAATCGTGTTGGCCGTTGGAACATTCATCACAATGATACCCTCTTTGGAACAGCCTTCAATATCAACATTATCTACACCGACACCGGCACGGACAATGGCTTTTAGATTTTTACCTGCATTGATAAATTTTTCATCAACATCCGTTGAACTGCGGGTAATTGTGACGTCAGCATCTGCAATAACATCTAAAAGAGCTGTTTTATCAATATCAGCTGCAAAAACATAATCTATCTGCTCATCATTTTTAAGCATCTCAAGACCGGCTTCGTGAATGTGGTCACACACTACAACTTTATATTTTTCCATAATTTTCCTCTTTGATAGTAACATGATAAAAGTGATTGGCTTTTTGGAACCTTTTATCAATATGTTGAAACATACTCATAAAAAGGCGCCTCTAAGGTTATCTTTAGAAGCTGCTCCGAACCTTGCGGAGCAGTTGTATAAGGGAATAGTCTATTTAAGTTTATCTTTAATCAGGTCACCAAGGGTATTGGATGAATCATCCTGATTTAAATCGTCGATTATTTTCTGATCAGCCAAACGTGCAAGTTTTTTAACTGAAAGGCGAATACGGTCCCGGTGAGTATCGATCACAGCAATCGCTGCTTCAATCTCCTGACCTGCTTCAAGTTCTTCTACCTTAAGCGGTTCAATATCTTCATTTCGGATCAATGCATCTACACCGTCTTCAAGCGAAACAAAGATACCGAAATCTTTAATATCACGTATCGTTCCGTTGACGATATCATTAACATTATGTTCAGCAGCAAATTTTTCTACCGGGCTTTCCAGAAGCACCTTGCGATTCAATGAGATTTTTTGATCTTCTTTATGAATCTTTGCTATCTTCACTTCAACTTCATCACCGGACTTGAAGATATCTTTACACTTGACACTCTTTTCCCATGTAGCATCCTGATTATGTAGAAGCCCTTCTACACCGTCAATTTTTACAAAGGCACCAAAGTCAGTCAATGAAGTTACTACACCGGTAACAACATCACCTTCACGACGTTTTTTAACGAATTCATCAAACGGTTTTGGAAGGAGACGCTTGAGTGAAACACGCAGCTTATGTGTCTTGGGATTGATTTCAATCACTTCAACATCAATCTCTTCATCGACCGTTAAATAGTCTTTCGGATGCTTGATATTCTTATCCCAGGTAATTTCAGATATATGTAAAAATCCTTCTATATCATTACCCAGATCAACAAAGACACCATAAGCTTCAATATTGCTTACGGTTACGCCGATAGTATCACCTTCTTCAAGCTCATCTTCAACTTCCTGCCAAGGATCAGGCAGCACTGCTTTGATCGAGAGTGAAAGATGACGTTTGTCTTTATCATAAGAAATCGCTTTTACAGTAACCTTGTCACCCTCGTTATATAACTTGGAAGGGTTTACCGGTCCTTTGTAGCTGATCTCATTGTAATGAACAAGCCCGTCAACACCGCCGACATCAACAAACATACCGTAACTGGTGATCTTTTTAATCACACCTTCAACTATTTTTTCATCTTCCATCAACGCATCAATAATCTCTTTTTTACGTTTACGTTCTTCATTAAAAAGTTTACGTCGTGAAAGAACAATTGAATTTTCATCAGCATCCAATTTGATAATCTGCGCTTTAATTTTTCGTCCGACAACATCATCTGAATCTTTGAATGCTGCGAGTGAACGAGGAAGGAAAAAGCTGACGCCTTCAGCATCGACAATATAGCCGCCACGGTTTTTCTTGACAATGACACCTTCAACAATGATCTCTTCAAAGTCATCTTTATGTGCATTGATAAAATCAACTGTTTTCTGCTGTTCCACAACTTTTCTATGTGAAATCTTCGGTCGTTCATTATAGTGACCGGTAACCATAACCGTAATCTTATCACCTACATTGAACTTCAGTTCACCATCTTCTGTACGAATCTCATCAAGATTAAGAATCCCCTCCAGTTTCTCGCCGACACCGACTAATGCTCTGTTGTCTTCTTCTTGAATTTCTACAATCTCGCCCTCTGTAATGCGGTTGGACTCTTGCTCTTTAAAAGAGGCCTCCAGCATCTCTGCGAAATTTTCTTCTTCCATTGCTTCGTTATCGAAAGCCATACCTATCCCTTGTGTACATTTAAAATCTTGTGATTATAGCTAAAAATTGCTTTTTTTACGATTATTTTTTGTTAGATGAAAAATTTAAAGTAGTAATGAGAAAAATTTCTAAGAAATTTCCTCGATTGTATCAATGACTTTTTGAATAATCCAGTCAGGCGTAGATGCACCGGCACTGATACCGCAGAAGTTCTTGGACTCAAACCATTTTGGATTAATATCTTCTTCGCATTCAATATGATAGCTGTCATGACAGTTTTCAGCTGCAATGGAAAAAAGCTGTTTGGTATTGGAAGAGTTTTTGCCGCCGATTACAATCATGATGTCAGCCTCTCTGGAGAGCTTTCTTGCAGCATCCTGATTTTCAAATGTAGCATTGCAGATCGTGTTAAAGACACGTACCTCTTTATGACGGGGAATCAGATAATCGGCAATTTTGAGATAATCTTCTGCTTTTCGGGTCGTCTGTGCAACAATGGCAATTTTTTCCCCAAGTTTGATTCCTTCGAGTTCACTCACATCCGTAACAACATAGGCACCATTTTGTGCATAGCTTTTGACACCTCTTATTTCAGGATGTTTCTCATCACCGAATATGACGATATCATACCCGCTTTCACTCATCTCATCACATATCTGCTGCGGTTTTGTCACATAAGGGCACGTTGCATCAATTACATTTACCGACTCTTCATGAAGTTTGGCAAGTTCATTTTTCGGTATACCGTGCGTACGTATCACGGCTTTGTCACCTGTATGAAAATCATTCAGATCTTCTGTCAACGAGACATTGAAATCAAGGTTTAAACGCTCGATCTCCTTTGAATTATGGATCAGCGGACCGTAAGTGGATGAGTTTGTATTTTCTTCCGCAATCTTGATAGCACGTTTCACACCAAAGCAAAATCCATACTTTTCTGCCAGTTGAATTTTCATCGTTCCACCTTGGTAATACTCTCAAGCAGCTCAAAAAAGTTTGGAAAAGAGGTGTTGATACAGTCGATATCTTCCACTTTCATCCCACAGCGCAGTCCGGCAATAATAAAACTCATGGCAATACGATGGTCACCGTGACTCTCAACGACAGCCGGCATCAATTCGCCGCCAGTTACAGCATAACCGTCTTCAAATTCATCGACTTCTATCGCACAGTGACGCAGGTTTTCGACAACGGTAGAGATACGGTCACTCTCCTTGACACGAAGCTCTTCAGCATTTTTAATGACACTGGTTCCCTCGGCACATGCCATAGCAATGGAAAGTGCCGGCAATTCATCAATCAGCCAGGAGATATTATCCTCTATCGTAATGGCTTTGAGCGGTGCATGTTTAATCGTTATATTTCCGATCGGCTCATATTTGTCATCTGTAAGATCATAGGTCATATCAGCACCCATACGTTGCAGTGCTTTAAAAGCTTCAATCCGGGTCGGATTCAGCGTCACGCCTTCCAGCACTGCAGTTGCACCCGGTACAATGGCTGCCGCTACTGCAAAGAAAAATGCACTTGACGGATCAGCCGGTACACGGATATCGAGTGGTGAGAGCAGTTCTTTCATCGGTTGGATCGTTGTCGTCAGACCATCGACCTCAATCCCGGCACCCATGCCTTTTAGCATTCGTTCCGTATGATCACGGCTGAGTTCAGGTTCACGGTATGAACAGGGAGCATCTGCATTCAGTGCCGCTAATATCATGGCACTTTTCACCTGTGCTGACGCTATACGGCTGCTATAGTCAAAGGCCTTCAGTGATCCACCCCGGATACTGAGTGGGGCCATGTCACCGTTGTTACGCCCGTCAAGCTGTGCACCGATATCACGTAAAGGACCTGTCACACGCTTCATAGGGCGTCGGTTCAGATATGCATCGCCACTCAGCACAAAATGACCGTCAGCCGATGCCAAAAGACCGCAGAACAGCCGCATCCCTGTACCTGAATTACCGCAGTCCAAAACAGCATCAGGTTCCATGATACCATCGGATTCAATCGTAATGATTTTACCGTCGTCTTCTACTTTGGCTCCGAGTTTTTCGACGATCCGTAACGAATTCATCGTATCTTCACCGCGAAGAAAGTTTTTAATGACCGTTTTACCCTCTGCCAGCATAGCGAACATCGCTGAACGATGTGAAATTGACTTGTCGGGTGCAATAGCACTGCTTTGAAATTGAAATGACTGAGCCGGATATACAGTTACCGTCTTCATCGCAGTGTTAACCCAAGCTCTGATTCAAGTGCACCCAATACACCGCGCATAGATGAAGTGATATCTTCCTCTTCAAGCGTTTTATCCATCGACTGCAGCACAAAACGCAATGTCAGGCTGACATCCTCTCCAAGTGCTTCATCCTGATAGCGGTCAACCGGATAAAAACGGAGAATTTCTTCACTTTGATGACGTTTTATTACCTCTTCAACAGAGGTATAGGCCATTGATGCAGGCATGACCAGACTCAGATCTCTAAATGATGCCTGATACCTGGAAAAAGGTTTTGCCTCTTTCAATCCATAGGATAAAGACGGAAAATCGATTTCGCATAAAAATGTGTCAGAGAGATCATATTCCTTTTGCAGTGTCGGATGAAGTTTGAAAAGCTCACCTGCAACAGTACCGTTCATCATGATCGCTGCAGATTGATAAGGATGTGCCAGGGCATGACTTGCTTTAAACGGCTGCAGTCTAAAGTCCCCGATGACATCCGCTACTTTCTGTACAAAACGTGCAAAATCGATATTGTCAGGCTTACCGCCGTTTGAAAGTCTGTCACGTTCAGCTGCACCGGAATAGATAAAACTCATCTTGACTGATTCTCTTCGCTCGGTATCAAAGACGGAGCCGATCTCAAAAAGCGCTACCAGCTTCTGTCCGTTTTTACTGTTTTGGCTCGTCGCCCCCAAAAGGGCTTCCATCAGTGTAGGACGCAGCGTATCTAATGTACCTGCGATCGGATTGAGCAGATCCTTTGCTTTATCCACACATTCAAAACCGTGTTTCTCCAGGACCGAACGTTCATTGAAAATAAAGTGCACACTTTCAAAAAAACCGCTCTGCGCTGCTCTTCTGCGATAGAGTTGACGTTTTTTATAGGTGAAATAGTCATCATCCATTCGGTATTGTTCAGCAAACTGATACGGTTTGGAAGGGATATTGTCAATACCGACCATACGGACGATCTCTTCGACAATATCCTGCTTGTTGACGATATCATGACGATATCGCGGTACACCGATCACAAAATTGTCGCCATGTGACTTTTCAGTATTGAATCCAAGGTTTTTGAGCATCTGAGAAATGGTCGTCTTGTTAATCTCAGCACCGATAATGGCGGTGATCTCATCCAGTGAAATACTGACTACACGTTTCGCATACTGATTATGAACATCCATACAGCCGCCAAAGATAACTGAGTCCGAATATTGTTCAAAGAAACTTAAAGAACGACTAAGGCCAAGTTCAAGTTCAGGTTCGCTTCCGCGTGATGTACGATAAAAAAGCATGTCCTTCTCAATTTGAACTTCTGCTGTTTTTTTAGAGATAATATCAGGCGGTATATAACTTGCTTCAATTAACACTCGGCCCTCATCGACTACGCTCGAAGTACCTTCCTGGCGAACACCGACAATCGACGCTTTCTCATTTCCATAAACAGCAGCATAACTATTTTCATCTGCTTTGATCTGAATATTTGCTTTTTTATTATCATTTTTAAGCAGGGCCGTATACTGATAGGCGCGGAGTATCACACCGGTATCATGGGTAGCATAGTGAAGCAATGATTCCATCGCCGTATTTTTTCCCTCATCAATCTGTGCGAGACGCAGTGAAATGATCAGCGGCAGATTCAGATTTTTCAGATCCATTGCCCGATAATTCAGCTTGATATCAAGTCTCTCAGGATGTTCCAGCTGCAAGATACGGCCGATCCCGATCTGACCATCCTCTTTCTCGTCCCACTCAAATGCTTTAAGTTCTCTGTTAAATGCAGCACTCAAATCACGGGAAACTCCATGAACACTCAAACAGTCCCCGCGGTTCGCCGTTAACTCAAGCTCAATCAGGTCATCATTAAACACTGCATTTTCTGCCAGTGGAGTCCCCAGTTTCAGTTCTCCGATGCTCTCATCAAGCACCAATATA